>JAUVKE010000003.1 GCA_030592105.1 Desulfobacteraceae bacterium | reverse complement strand
TATTTTTTAGATGAAATCATCTGTTATGTTCCAGGCTGACTCTGGGTAATGGCCGGAAAAAAGGTTAATTATTTCTCTATTCAAAAAGGTGGGTTTTAACTGATAATCTTTTTTGGTTTTTATTTTGCCTATGAATACTGATAAAAAAGAAAAAATTCTTTTTGTTGATGATGAAGAGCCTATTCTTGAAGCTTCCAGGGAATATTTTTTGATAAAGGGGTATCAGGTCTTTACGGCAACCAACGGACTGGAAGCTTTGCAGGTTCTACAAAGTGAAGCGATAGACTGCTGCTTTACAGATATTAATATGCCCGGGATGGATGGTTTGGAGCTTGCTGAGCAGATCAAGAAACTTGATAACTCCATACCGGTTATCATAATGACCGGGTATCCAACACTGGACAACGCTTTAGCTACTTTAAAGGATGGAGTGGCCGATTTTTTGATAAAGCCGGTTAAACTAGGGCATATGGAGCTATCCCTTGTGCGTGTGTTACGTGAACGGCGACTGTTTTCCGAGAATATCCTGCTTAAAAAGGATCTCGAACATAAAAAGCGTATTGAAAAAGCGAATCGTGAGCTTACAAAAAAGGCTGAAGATCTTTCAACTTTGAATAAAATAATGACCAGCCTAACCGCCATAGATTCAAGTTCTGATGTTTTTTCCCGTATTATTGAGTTAGCCATGGAAATTGTTCGTGCAGATGAGGTTGATTTTTATGTATTGAGTGATGTTGTAAAAGCTACTTTTGTGATTGCAAGCAGCAACCCTTTCCGGAAAAAAATAAAAAGCTACAATTCACCAGATAGCTCTATGAACCCATCTGGTGAGCATGAGAGAAATGCTGCAATGTGGTCCATGGAACAACTTCTTTTAGAAATTGCTGATGATGAAATACCACTTCTTATCTCTGAAAATAAGGGCTTAGGGAAGTTGCCTGAAAATATTTTATCCTTTATGGCGGTTCCGTTAAAAATTCGTGGGAAAATATTCGGAATACTGACTGCAGCAGTAACCGAAAAAATCATACGTTTTAGCGAAAAAGATTTATATTATTTGTCGTTTATGGTTCAAAACGCAGCATATGCCATAGAAAATCTTGCATTATATGAAAATATTTATGACAATCTTTTTTCAACCCTTTATGCATTTGTAAAAACTTTAGAGGCCAGGGACATCTACACGCAGCAGCATTCGGAATCGGTGGCTTTAATGGCAACTGCAATCGCTCAGGAAATGGAGTGCTCTTCAGAGGAACTTGAAAGAATCAATATTGCCGGGCGTCTTCATGATATTGGTAAAATTGGTATACGGGATGATATTTTGCTTAAATCAGGAAAATTGACGAAAGATGAATACGAAGTAATTAAAGAGCATCCGGTTATTGGTTCTGGAATAATAGGACAACTAGGGTTATGGGATAAAGAACAGCAGATTATCAGGAGCCACCATGAACGTTATGATGGAAGCGGATATCCTGATGGATTAAAAAAAGATGAAATCCCTTTTCTTGCCAGGATTCTTTCCGTGGCTGATGCTTTTGATGCAATGTATTCTGACAGGGCGTACAGGCGTAAAATGGAGTTGAATAAAGTAATAGATATAATTAAAAAAGAGGCGGGCGCACAATTTGATCCTGATGTGGTAGAGGCATTTTTGAGGCTTCATAAGGAAAATAAGATATTAAATGTTGTAAATATTGAAAGATTGGCGCAGGCTAAGTTTAACGGAGATTAAAATATCTGGAATGAATTTGTTAACAATATTGACTTATCCGGACAGCTTCCTTACCCGGACAGCAAAACCTGTGGAAAAAATTGATCAATCTGTCCACAAAATAATCGATAAAATGACAGTAACAATGTATGAATCTCAAGGGGTTGGGCTGGCTGCGGTACAGGTTGGAATTGACATGCGGATTATTATCTGTGATGTTTCGCAAGTCAATGGTGAAAAAAAACCGCAGGTTTTTATAAATCCTGAAATTGTTTCCTCCAGTGGGGAAACAGTATCAGAGAATGAAGGCTGCTTGAGTGTTCCGGACTTCAGAGCCGATGTTAAACGTGCGGCATCTGTTTTTGTAGTCGGGTTGAACCAAAAAGGAGAGTCTTTGGAGATTGAAGCCGACGGTCTTTTGTCCATGGCCCTTCAGCATGAAATTGATCATTTGAACGGGGTGTTATTTATTGATAGAATAAGCTGCTTAAAAAGAAACTTTTATAAGAAAAAAATAGCAAAGCAGCTAAAACATAAAAAGAATCAAAAGAATCATTAGTGTTCGGGTAGAAATTTTTTAATAATAGCGGGAAAAAATTAAATTTCTAAGTATTTTTTTTGAAACATTCTATTCGGACACTACTGAATAATTTTCTGGAAATCTATAATATTGTATGCTTAAATCATATGAATAAAATAATTTTTATGGGAACATCAGATTTTGCTGTACCAGCCTTAACAGCCTTGAATAAAAGTATATATGAGGTGGCCATGGTTGTGACCCAGCCGGATCGTCCCAAAGGCCGGGGGCGTAAGCTTGTTCCTTCCCCTGTGAAGGATGCGGCCGTTAAAATGGGGCACGATGTAATACAGCCTGAAAAAATTAATACTGATGAATTTGCTGAAAAAATATCAGATATTATTCCTGATTTATTTGTTGTTGCTGCATATGGGCATAAGCTCACAGAATCACTCCTTAAAATTCCTCCAAAAGGGACTGTTAACATACATCCGTCCCTTCTTCCAAAATATAGAGGTCCTGCACCTATTCAATGGGCCATAATAAACATGGAACAAAAAACCGGTGTTACCACAATGCTTATGGATGCAGGTCTTGATACTGGAGCTATTCTGCAGGCTGCAGAAGTCATTATTGCATCGGATGACACTACAGATACTCTTGGTGCCCGACTTTCTCTGATGGGGGCTGATTTGCTGATTAAGACGATTGATACTTTAACAGCGGAAAAAATAAAACCTGTTCCCCAGGATAATGATTTTGCTACATATGCGCCTTTATTTAAAAAAAAAGATGGCCATATAGACTGGACAGCTCCTGCCGGAAATATTGAAGCTTTTATCAGGGGGGTGACTCCATGGCCCGGCGCTTTTACCTTTTTTAATGATAAGCGGCTTAAAATATTTAAGGCTGATATAGTGCAGGGAGATGCCGGGTTAAAGCCTGGAACGGTTCTGCACGGATTTGATAATGAGCTGCGTGTTGCCACTGGAAAGGAGATGTTGTCGATAACAGAACTTCAGGGAGCTTCAGGAAAACGCCTTGCTGTTGAAATTTTTTTGCGGGGTTGTAGAATTCCCCATGGAACAATTTTAGATTAAAATGGAAAAGTTATTTTAGGTGCCATCAAAAATTTTAAAAACCGGAATCTTAAGTTTTCTTTTTCTTTTGATCGTGGGGATAAGCACATTTGCTACCTTTTCTTTTTTTCTTAATATTGAGGATGCTGTTGTTGTCCCCCATCTTGTTACGAAAGATATTGTTTACTCTCTCAGTATTTTAACCGATCTGGGACTTAACACAAAAGTTAAAGGCTCTGAATATTCAGAAGATGTTTCGAAAAATCATGTGCTGTTTCAGGATCCTGCACCCGGTGTTGAAATTAAAAAGGGGCGTGATGTAAGGATTATTATTTCCAAAGGAGCAAAGAGCGTATTGATGCCTAATTTAACAGGCAGGTCCCTTCAGTCGGCACGGATAACAATGGAAGAAAATGACCTCCATGAAAAGAATTTATCCCGTACATATAGCGCAAAAATTAAAGAATATGAAATAATTGCCCAGTTCCCAGTGCCCGGGGAAAAGATCGAGCGGGGTGGAGACGTAAATCTTCTTATAAGTATGGGTAAAAAGGGAATTCCCCGCAAGATGCCTGATTTGAATGGATTGTCTCTGGAGTCTGCAGTCTATTTGATTGAAACAAGCAATATGCTGTTGGGAAAAATTGAGTCTTTTTTTGAAGGGGACAGATCAAAAAATATTGTCATAGGTCAGAAGCCGCTGCCAGGCCACAGGGTCATTGAAGGGAGCAGAATAGATTTTGTGATTAACAGGAAGGTGGTAAGCAAAACGGATAAAAATTCAAGTTCAAGGCCAGGGGGTTATTTTTTCAGATATAAAGCAGAGCATGGTTATTTAAAAAAACATATTAAGGTAACTTTAAATTGTTTTGGCATGCTCACAGATATTTATGATGGTTTTATTGAGCCGGGAAAAGAGATATGGCTTTTGATCCCCAGTGAAACGGCTGATCTGTTGCTTTACGAAAATGATAACCTTATCCTGACAAAGGTGTCTGTCATCCCATGAAATATAAAAAATTTCGGATCTGGTAAGCCTTACGCCTTCCTCTTCTATTTTCGTGCCAAATTAAAAAATCGGGTAATTATCTGAAAATCCATAGATTGTATAAAAATTACAGAGTACGGGAGATATATATGAAACTTATTGCCCCATCAATTTTGTCAGCCGATTTTTCCACATTAAAGGAGGAGATAAAAGCGGTTGAAAATGCAGGAGCAGACTGGATCCATGCGGATGTTATGGACGGCCATTTTGTTCCTAATATTACAATGGGTCCCTTTGTTGTTGAGACCGTTTATAATATTACGAAACTTCCCATTGATGTGCATCTTATGATTGAAAATCCGGATCTGTATATTCCTGATTTTATTAAATCAGGAGCCAGCCTGATCTCCGTCCATGCAGAGGCCTGCACCCATTTACATGGAACCATTCAATTGATTAAAAATTCGGGGGTTAAAGCCGGTGTTGCCTTAAACCCGGCCACAGAATTATCTGCCCTTGAATGGGTGTTAGATGACCTTGATTTTGTTGTGATAATGAGCGTAAATCCGGGATTTGGAGGTCAGTCTTTTATACCAGGAAGTCTTGAAAAGATAAGAGCTTTAAGAAAAATGATTGAACAGAAAAAATTATCGACATTAATCGAGATAGACGGAGGGGTAAGTGAGAAGACCATAGAAGAAATTTCCCATGCAGGTACAGACGCATTTGTTACAGGCTCGGCTCTTTTCGGCAGCGATGACTATGGGGCAACAATGGATAGTTTTAAAAATAAAATCGGTGGTTAATTTTTATGAAATCAGGAAACGCTCCTAAAAAAATACTTGTGATAAATGGCCCTAACCTTAATATGCTGGGAAAAAGGGAACCTGAAATTTATGGTGCTACAACCCTGGATGATATTGATAAGGAGATAAAAGAGACAGGAAAACAGCTTGGATTTGTGGTGGAAACATTTCAATCAAACCATGAGGGCGCAATGGTTGAAAAAATACAGGAAGCTCTGGGTGGTTGCAGCGCAATTATCATTAATCCGGCTGCCTATACCCACACAAGCGTGGCAATCAGGGACGCACTTTTGCTTCACAATATTCCTGTAATTGAAGTGCATCTTTCAAATATTTATAAGAGAGAGGCTTTTCGCCACAAATCAATGACCGCGGATATTGTAACGGGGCAAATAGCAGGTTTTGGGGCCTATGGCTATACAATGGCTTTAAAAGCCGTGCATCAAATGTTTTGAAATTAAACGCTGATCAGCTTATTGAAAAGTTACGCATACCCAAAGAAATTCTTTTGTTTGGCAGGGATCAATTTTTAAAGCACTAAGGATCGGAAATGAAATTACTTGAACGAAATTGTTTGTCTTTTGGTCCATCTACTGCGTTACATCAAAGATCGAATACATCAAGTATTCAACCTTTAATGCGCCTTGTATATGAACCAAAATCCTTCACAATTTTTGTTCAATTTATATGTTTTCCGATCCTAAATAAAATGTGGACAGAATAAAAATTATTCTGTCCACATTTTAAGAATAAAATATTGGCCTGTTTAAGAGCCGGTATTATTTTTGTTCTCAGATATTCTTGCTTTAAGCCTTCTGTCCTGCCCGTTTCTTCGGTCTATTCCGGCTCGGCGATCAGGAAGATATAAGGAATATTCAAATCGCCTCCTGTCTATCCCTGTACGGCGGCCCCGATTATCTGATAAGAAGAAATTAGCATTCATAAAAATTACTTTTATTTTTTGGTTTTAAAGAGTTTTTTCCGGCTAAAGCCAGCAACCCCAATAAGCCCGGCGCCAAGAAGGAATAAGGTAGCAGGCTCCGCCACTGGATTATTATTAATAAAACTTTCGCTTCCATCACCATCAAAGGTTTGAACATGCAGCCCTACTTTTATGGAACCGTTATTCAGCGCTGTTATAATATCGCCAAAAGTGTAAAATAAGTTCTGCTCATATTCGATCAGATCAAAAAGAATTTCAAGGGATTCATTTTGATCAATTCCATTATGAACACCACCTTGCTTTTTAGGACTATCTCCGTAGTCTGCAGAAAATGAGACGTTATTGCCGTTACCTCCGGCTCCGGGTAGATTCTGGTTGCCATTAATCTGCATGGTCTGGTAAAGAACATCTCCATTATAATTAAATGAATTATGTTGAAGCATTGGCATATCATCATCAAAATAGATATCTGTGATTACACAGTTGTCAACACCTTTATTTGTAAAAGTAAATAAGACCTGAGCATTGTTAGCGTCTTCAACATTCATAAAAAGTTGAGCTTCACCAATAGTTGCATCCATTAAATTATTATTTGTTATACATTCAAAACTATACAGGCCAGCAAAAGCATAGCCTGTTAATATGGCTACCAGTAAAAAAGAAAATGTAATTGATTTTAAAATTTTGTACATGTGTTACCGCCTTGATTACATCAATTAGATTACATATAATTATTTTCTCTATTACATACTGCCTGCCCGGTATTGTCACAAGCTTGGTTTCGGTTAGATGAGCCCGCAAAATAAAGTTTTAGCGAGCTCATGAAATATAGATTATTTTCCAAAAACCGATAAATGGGTTAAAGGGTTTTTAAAAAATAGCCTGGTGCATATAATATTTTATGGCTTTTTAGAAAAAATCTATATTGTCTGTTTGAGATTAGAGCAACAATTATGCCGTTGTAATATTTTATTCTAAGTCTTATGATTTTAAGGTGTTAGCCTTTTTGCATGTAAAAAAAAATATAAGCCTATGTAAAAAAAGAGTGTTTTTGTGTGGGTGCTTCCATTAATTGTGAAATTGAAACCCATGTTTGGTTACAATCTATGACTCCTGTTTGTTCACTCCTCAAAATTATTTTTTTGCGCAATCCCTTAATTAATCGAATCCCCGTTTTCAGGGTTATCCGCTGTTTCATTTATATAATTTATAGCTTTTTCAAGCCTCGAAACAGATTTGTCTTTTCCAAGCACTTCTAATATTTCGAAAATGCCGGGGCTTGCTGTCTTTCCCGTGAGAGCAAACCTTACAGGCTGTGCAATTTTTCCAAGCTTTAATCCTGTTGTCTCCATTACTTTTTTAAAAGCATCTTCTAACCCTTCTTTATTAAAGGAGTCTACTGCACAGAGGTTTTCAACAAGGAGTTTTAAAGGTTCCAGGGAGGATATCTTTAAAAATTTTTTGGCGGCTTTTACGTTATACTCAAGATCCTCTGCAAAATAGAACATGGCACCATCTGCCATATCCTCCAAGGTTTTGCTCCTGGTCTTTAAGGTTTCAATTATTTTTTTTATATATATCTGATTATTTACTTTATACCCTCCTTTTTCCAAAAATGGGACCAGGTGTCTTACAAGGTTTTCCGATTTTTTTTCTTTAATATGGTCGGCATTTAACGAAAGGAGTTTATTAGTGTCAAAAATTCCTGGAGAATGTCCAATATTTTTAAGAGTAAATTTTTCAATAAGCTCATCTTTTAAGAAAAATTCCTGATCCCCATGGGACCATCCAAGGCGTACGAGATAATTTATTAAAGCATCCGGCAGATATCCCATTTCTTTATATGCGGTAACAGATAATGCCCCGTGTCTTTTGCTTAAACGGGTTCGGTCGCTTCCAAGAACCATGGGGACATGGCCGTAAAGGGGTATTCTCTTTTTCAAAGCTTTGTAAAGGAGGATCTGTTTGGGAGTATTATTTACGTGGTCATCTCCCCTGATGATGGTATTGACACCCATTGTAATATCATCCACCACAACTGCCAGGTGATATGTTGGGGTGCCGTCACTCCTGCAGATAATAAAATCATCAAGCTCAGAATTTTGAAATTCTATATTCCCTTTTACTTCATCTTTTAATATTGTTGTTCCGGCCAGGGGGGCAACAAGACGGACCACTGCATTGTCAGTCTTTCCAGGATTTTTGTTTTTGCATGCTCCATCGTATTTTGGCTTCCGGCCCTCTGCCATAGCCTTGCCTCTAATTGTTTCAAGCCTTTCAGGAGAGCAGGTGCAGTAATATGCATTCCCTGAATCGATTAATTTTTGAATATATTCTTTGTACAGATCAAATCTTTCGGACTGAAAATAGGGGCCTTCATCCCAGTCGAGTCCCATCCAGCGCAAAGAATCAATAATTGCATCTGAATATTCTTTTTTTGATCGTTTCATGTCTGTGTCTTCAATGCGAAGTATGAATTTGCCTTTCATGTGGCGGGCATAAAGCCAGTTAAAAAGAGCTGTGCGTGCACCTCCAACATGCAGATAGCCTGTGGGGCTTGGCGGGAATCTTGTTATGATTTCATCCATAATATTACACTTTATATTACTTCATTCCTTCAGGTTTTGT
This sequence comes from Desulfobacteraceae bacterium, assembly GCA_030592105.1. The sequence continues at coordinate 20,779 of JAUVKE010000003.1, read as the reverse complement.
ATAAAAGTTAGTAAAAAGTAAAAAAATTCAGGGGGAAAAACTGATTTTTTGATTAAAAAGTCTACATTTTTACCCTTATTACTATTGTGTGAGAGAATTGAAATTATATGCATGTTATTTTAAACATCACTTTTGTGTAAGGAAAAAAAGGATCAGGAAAGAGATATTGTAAAATTAAAACAATAATATCAATTTGTTATATCTGTTAATATCATATATTTTTTCTTATGGCAAGAAGACAAAAATAAAAAACAATTGACAATCTTCATTATTTCGATTACTAGAATTACTAAAAAAATGTAGTTTAGTAATAAATATTAATTTGTAAAACTATTAAATGTAGATTGACAGATAATAAATTTTATTTTGGGGGGAGGGAGGAAGGCGTATTATAATACGCAGGCGGCCGATAACCAAGTGAAATTATTTATGTCACGATCTATAGTTGGGAGATTACTTATGGCTGTACCAAAACGGAAAACTTCAAGAACAAAACGGGATCAGCGCAGAGCCCAGCAGAAAATTGCTGCCCCTAATGTGGGAACGTGTCCGGAATGTGGAGAGGCAGCGCTGCCCCATCACATATGCAAAAATTGTGGAACATACAGGGGCCGTACTTTTAACGATGCTGCAAAAGATGATAAATAGTCGCGTTAAAAATTAAATTTGTTAACAAATGGTACATTTGTGTATACACGCGCTGAATCTGTAAAACTAAATGTACGTATTACTATAAGGAGTTTATGGACTTGCGATGCTTAAAGGTCTGGATTTAGAATCAAGACAGATGGTTTTAGATACTGTCGCACAATTGAGGAGACGACTTCTCACTAAAGAAAAAATTCTTGAGTTTGACAAAACTGATCTGTTTCCGGAAGAGACTGTGAGGAAGTTGCTTGGCCCGGAAGTCGGTCTTCAGTTGCTTTTTATTCCTGAAGAATATGGAGGAATGGGAGGTGGGGCCCGTGATTCATGTGCGGTGACCCATGCAATTGCCAAAATATGTCTCGGTATCAGCACCGCTTTTTTTGCCATTCAGCTGGGGGCTGATCCTTTACATGTGGGTGGTACTGATGCGCAAAAGGAAAAATGGCTCGGCGCCATTGCCGAGGGGAATTCTCTTGTTGCCTACGCAGTAACTGAGCCGGAAGCAGGGAGTAATCTTGCCTCCCTGAAAACTGTGGCAGATCCGGTTCTTGATGATACTGGAAAGATTTCCGGGTATAAAATAAATGGATTCAAACAGTTTATTTCCACAGGGGCATATGCAGATTTTATTACTTTGCTGGCCAAAACTCCTGAGGGACCGACTTTTTTTGTTGTGGAAAAGGGAGCAAAAGGCTTCACCCAGGGGAAGGGTGAGAAAAAACATGGTTTACATGCCTCGAATACCTCTCCTTTATCTTTTTCAGATGTTTTTGTACCTGTTGAAAATCTCATTGGGGGTGTCCCCGGCAAAGGCTTAAAACAGGCCAACCAGGTTTTCGGTTATACAAGGTTAATGGTAGCGGCCATGGCCCTTGGGGCAGGTGATGCGGTTCTTGATATTGTTATACCCTATGCAAAGGAAAGGGTGCAGTTCGGGGGACCTATTTCGGAGAAGCAAGGATACACACACAAGCTTGTTGTTCCCCATGCTGTAAGGCTTGAGGCTGCATCTGCCCATATTGATGAGGTCGCGCTGCAGTTCGATTCAGGAGAAAAGGATCTTCAGACTGAAGGGTCCATATCAAAATATTTTGCTTCTGAAGTGGCAAACAAGGCGGCTGATGATGGTATACAGGCCCTTGGCGGTTATGGTTATATTAGTGAATATGAAGTTGAAAAAATAAAAAGGGATGTAAAGGTAACCTGTATATATGAAGGGACCAGCGAGGTTCAGCAAAACATCATAAGTACATTTCGCTGGAAAAAAACACGAAAAACAAAGGGTGAATTTTATAATAAAATTGCCTCTGAAATGGAAGAAATTGGTAAAACCCTGGAAAATGCTGGCTGTGAATACTATGCTCTGGCTGCCCGGGCTTTAAATAAGACTATTTTTCTGGTGCATGCAAACAGGCTTGTTAAGAAGCAATATGTTATGTTTGCTCTGGCAGATATGATAACCTACACAGAAGTTGGAGCAAGTTTTGCGCGGAAAGCTTACACTCTTTCAAATGAAGCTTCCAGGGATGTTGAAAAATTTTTGGCCATGAACAGAATATTTGCGGGGGAGACCGCACGCATTGTGGCTGAAAATATTGTCAAAATACTGATGGGAACTGGTATTTTTGATGATCAGACAATCTCTGATTTCATGGAGGCTGTATCGTATAATGACTTGATTGGAAGTTGCCGGAATATCATGCTTGATATGGATTTGGTGAGTGATTTTCTTTTTGAAAGAAAAACGTGAAAATATGGTTAAAATTTTAGCCTTCCCTAAGGGTTCGCTCAAAAACAACTTTACATTTTAAGCGCCGATGCATTCCGCCTGGCTGCGCCGAAAGCACAGAAGCTTGAGATTCCTGCGTTTTCGTGCCTTGCCAGCCAGGCGCCTCAACATTTAAAATTGCTAATTTATTTTTGAGCGAACCCTAAACCTGAAAAATTTTCTAAAAGCCTGTGGTAAAAACACCCCGTTATTTGAAAGGCTATGGATTGTCAGATAATAATCCTGTTTTAAAATTTGGCAAAATTTGGCACAAGGCCAGAGGGAGGAAGGCGTATTATTATACGCAGGCGGCCGATAACGTAGTGAAATTATTTATGTGACGATCTATAGATTGTCAGATAATAAATTTCACAAGGCCAGAGGGAGGAAGGCGTATTATTATACTCCGACGACCGATAACGTAGTGAAATTATTTATGTGACGATCTATATAAAAAGTATATATAAAAGGAGAGAAATAATGTCTATTGAAAGCAGAGTAAAAAATATTATTGCGGAAAAATTAAGTGTGGAACTGGATGAAATTGTTCCAGAGGCATCCTTTGTGGATGATCTGGGTGCTGATTCCCTTGATCTTGTTGAACTTATAATGTCCATTGAGGAAGAATTCGACGTGGAAATTTCCGACGAGGATGCTGAGGGAATGGTACGCGTAAGTGATGCTTTTAATTATATAGAAAAACACAAATAGGATTTAAGCTTTTTTTAGGGGTTGGTTATGGTTTTGGCCACCAGATGTAGAGCTGAGTCTATTGCTGAAATTAGAACTAAGCCCTTTTTTCCAAAAGGTTCCATTGTAATTGAGCAACATGGGCTCTAAAAAATGAGGAGGTGTCTTTGAACAGGCGGGTCGCAATAACCGGTGTTGGGCTTTTAACGCCGTTGGGGATAGGTACAAGTGAAACATGGTCAGCTGTTTGTGCCGGAAAATCTGGTATAGGGCGAATAACAAGATTTGATGTATCTTCTTTTTCAACTCAAATTGCAGGAGAGGTTAAAAATTTTGTTGCTGGAGACTTTCTTACAAAAAAGGATGTGAAAAGATTACGCTTGTTTGTTGCGTACGCTGTTGCAGCAGCCCGCATGGCCATTGATGATTCCGGCCTTGTAATTGACAGCTCAAATGGTGACAGGGTTGGAGTTATAACCGGCTGCGGTATGGGAGGGCTTTATGAAATTGAGAGGACCAGTCTTACTTTGAATTCAAGGGGTCCTAAAAGGGTAAGTCCATTTTTTATTCCTACTATTATAGGGAATATGGCCCCTGGAATGATTTCCATATATTTTGGCGCTAAAGGTCCCAACTCATCCATTGCAACGGCATGTGCTGCAGGCTCCCATGCCATAGGTTCTGCCTATGAAATCATCAGGAATGGTTCTGCCGATGCAATGATAACAGGAGGGGTTGAGTCTGTTATATCTCCAACCTGTATTGCCGGTTTTAACTCCCTTAAAGCATTGTCCACGCGTAATGACGAGCCTGAAAAAGCTTCCCGTCCCTTTGACCGGGACAGGGATGGTTTTATTGTGGGTGAAGGTGCGGGAATTCTTCTTCTTGAGCCCCTTGACCTTGCTTTGGAAAGGGGAGCTCATGTTTATGCTGAGATTATAGGATACGGAATGAGTGGTGACGGTTATCATATGACCGCTCCTGCACCCAATGGAGAAGGGGCTGCCAGGTGTATGGCTGCGGCCATAGATAGTGCAGGGATTTCTTCTGATGCAATCGATTATATTAATGCACATGGTACATCCACCGAACTAAACGATATGTATGAAACCCAGGCAATTAAAACGGTTTTTAAAGAAAAAGCCTTTGATATTCCTGTAAGTTCAACAAAATCGATGACCGGGCATCTCCTTGGTGCAAGCGGAGGAGTAGAAACAATCTTTACTGCTCTTGCTCTTCATGATGGAATAATTCCACCTACGATAAATCATGATAATCCTGGAGAAAAGTGTGATCTTGATTATGTTCCCAATGTTGCCCGAAAGGCTGATTTGAAAATTGCAATGACCAATTCTTTTGGGTTTGGTGGGACCAACGCTACTTTGATTCTTAAAAAATATTCAATCTAATTTTTTATAGCGCCATGATTTTATAAGTTTGGCAGAAATTTGCATATTAAAGTGATTTTTTAATAGGTTCAGGCAAACGCCCATGGACTTATTGAAAAATCAGGGATTGGTTTTAATCTCGGCCATTTTGGGATATGAGAAGTGGGGATAAAGATACAGTCTGTTTTTTCTCAAGACTCATAACTCAACCCTAAGTGGGCTAAGATAAAATCAAGCCCAAAAATCATAATCAATCTATAAAAATAGAGGGGCTTTCTTGAGAAAAGGAAAAACAGGTATTAAGTCAAGGCTGTTGATAGTTCTCGCCATTATTTTTTTTATTCCCCTTGTGTGGGTATCAATTGTGCGGTTTGAGGGTGAAAAACCGCTTATGGAAACCCATGGTCCGATGAAAACTTTAAATGCAGCTCAAAAGCTTACATTTACTGCTTCGGACATGAAAAGCGGTTTGCGAAAAATCAGAATTGCATTAATTACGGATGGAAAAGAGATAATTCTTTATGCTAAAGAATTTGCAACCACCGGTCTGTTGCTTACAGGTTTGGTGAATAAACAGACTTTTTTTATTAAGGATATAGAACCTAAAAAGATTGGGCTGCGTGATGGCAAGGCTGTTTTGCAGATCTATGTGACTGATTATTCCTGGCGTAACTGGTTACGCGGCAACACAACCTATTTAGAAAAAGAAGTAATTATTGATACAAAACCGCCCAGAATTGATATATTTACAAAGACCCATAACATAACCCAGGGAGGATCAGGCCTTGTAATTTATAAGATATCCGAGCCCTGCTCGAAAACCGGGGTTTATGTGGAGGATGTTTTTTTCCCAGGTTATTCAGGATATTTCAAAGATCCTGATATCTTATTATCGTTTTTTGCTCTCGGCTATGGGGAAAAAGGGAGAAGTAAGATGTTTGTGCAGGCCGTTGATGAGTCAGGTAATGTTTCAAAGGCCAGCTTCTATTATTATATTAAGAATAGAAAATTCAAACAGGATGTAATTAACATTTCAGATGGCTTTCTTAATTATAAGATCCCTGAACTTGAATCAGAAATTTCATCCATTGTCGACATTGGTAATAATTCCATGCTTGATCAATTTTTATTGATCAATCGGCATTTGCGTGAAGCTAATTTTAAAAAAATATCAGAACTGGTCAGTAAAACAGATAATTTTTTGTATTGGCAAAAAAAATTTTTAAGGCTCCCCAATGCGGCTGAAAAAGCAGCATTTGCAGATACGCGCACATATAAATACAAAGGGAAGGTAATAGATCATCAAATACACCTTGGCATTGACCTGGCTTCTGTGGCCCATGCCTCAGTTCCTGCTGCCAATAAGGGAAAAGTAAAATTTGCGGATTTTCTTGGAATTTACGGAAAAACAGTATTGATTGACCATGGGTTCGGTCTGTTCAGCATGTATTCTCATTTAAGCAATATTGATGTTAATGAAGGGCAGATTGTCTTAAAAGGCGAGCAGATAGGGCACACTGGTAAGACAGGTCTGGCAGGGGGGGATCATCTTCATTTCAGTATACTTGTAAATAAGACTTTTGTGAATCCCCTTGAATGGTGGGACGATAATTGGATCAAGAATAACATCACATCAAAGTTGGATTCAGTGCAAAGCCGTTTAAAAAATTAGATCAAGTTTTGTATTTTATTGTGCAGAGGAAAGGGTTAATGCTGTAATCAATTCTGGGTTCATCAAGCGGAACATAAGGTGTTTTAATGATGTTTCAGTGATATATTTTATAAAGGGTATTTTTTTATCACGAATATAAACTGCTGAGGCTTTTCCCTTTATACCTGCCAGTTGACCGGCCCATTCAATGGCATCTTCCATGTTGCCGAGTCTGTCAACGAGGCCTAAAGCCTTGGCATCTTCTCCTGAAAATATTCGACCGTCAGCAAGGGCTTTCACCTTGGCTATCTCCATTTTTCGCCCCTGGGCAATCGCCAAAACAAATTGTCTGTGGATTCCATCAGCAAGGTCTTGAAGAATTTTGGTTTCACTGGTGGACATCTGTCTCACTGGAGAGCCTATATCTTTATATTCACAGGATTTAACAACAACCGGAATCAGTCCTATTTTTTCAAAAATTTTCTGAAAATTTGTAAATCCCATTATTACACCGATGCTTCCGGTTATTGTTCCGGGATTTGCCACTATTTTATCGGTTCCAGCAGCAATATAGTAGCCCCCTGATGCTGCCACAGCACCCATGGAGGCTACTACTTTCTTTTTTTTAACTGTTTTTCTAATTTCTTGAAAAATTTCCTGAGAAGGGGCGACTCCGCCTCCAGGAGAATCGATTCGAATAACTATAGCCTTAATCGAATCATCCTCCCTGAAGCGTTTTATAGTCTGTACAAAGGGCTTAGCCTCTGTAATGACCCCTTTTATTTCCACAATGCCAATTTTTTCTCCTGCCGCAATATCAGGGCCTGTATAATCTCCCCCTTTTATGCCAAGGGCAATTATAGATGCTATTATTATTGCCCCACATGCTGTAATGGACGAGAACACAAGTATAAAAAATAAAAATGGATGTCTTCGTGAAAACATAATATTATTTTGAAAGTAGCACCGAAGAAATTATGTAACTATTCAGCTGATGTAATTTGAGCTGAATAGTTACGAAATTATTTAATATCTTTATTCAATTTTTCCTGCAGATTTTCACGCAGAACCTCTCCAAAGCTTGAGGAGGTTGGTCCCAGATTATTGATATACTCGCTTAGCATAATCTGCTCGTCATCGGCTGCAAGTTGCTTAATCGAAAGAGCAATTCTTCTTTCTGCGCTGTTGATATTCAATACTTTTGCCTCGATAACGTCACCTTGGGAAAATTTTTCGGAAGGGGATTTAATTTTTTCGTTGCTGATTTCAGATAAATGAACCAATCCTTCTATCCCTTCTTCCAATTCTACAAAAACACCAAAGTCTGTGATATTTGTAACGGTTCCGCTGATTTTTTTCCCAATCTCATATCGATTTACAACAGTTTCCCATGGGTCGGGCTGCAGCTGCTTTATTCCAAGAGAAAATCTTTCGTTCTTTTTATCAATTTCAAGGACAACCGCATGAATCGTATCACCCTTTTTATACATTTCAGAAGGATGTTTAATACGTTTTGTCCATGAAATATCTGAAATATGAACAAGTCCGTCTATACCCTCATCAATACCGATAAAAAGGCCAAAATCGGTAATATTTTTAATTTTTCCTTCTATGGTGGTTCCCACAGGATATTTGTCACTTATAAGTTCCCATGGGTTAGGAGAAATTTGCTTTAAGCCAAGGGAAACACGTCTGTTTTCAGGCTGTATGTCCAGGACAACCGCTTCAACTTGTTCTCCCACCGAAACCACTTTGGATGGATGATGAATTTTACGCGTCCATGACATTTCCGAAACATGTATTAATCCTTCTATCCCAACCTCAAGTTCAACAAAAGCTCCATAATCGGCTAAGCTTACAACTTTACCTGCAACTGTAGACGAAACAGGGTACTTTTCACTGGCATTTAGCCATGGGTCTTCAGTGAGCTGCTTCATCCCCAGTGATACTCTGTTTTTTTCCTTATCAAAGGAAAGAACTTTTACTGTTATGCTGTCACCAATGGAAAAAAGTTCGGAAGGATGCTTAACACGACCCCATGAAATATCAGTAATATGCAAGAGACCGTCTACTCCGCCTAAATCAACAAAAACTCCATATTCAGTTATATTTTTTACTATTCCATCAAGGATTTTACCCTCGTACATGGTTTCGAGTGTGGCAGCTCTTTGGTTTTCAAGCTCCTCTTCGAGAACAGCACGTCTTGACAAGACAATGTTATTACGTTTTTTATTGAATTTTAATATTTTAAACTTAAAAGTTTCTCCAACCATTTCATCAAGGTTTCGGATTGGACGTAAATCTGCCTGGGAGCCCGGTAAAAATGCTTTAATGCCCAGATCAACAGAAAAACCACCTTTTACTCGATTTAAAATAACCCCTTCAACAATTTCATCATTGTCATGCGACTGTTTAATGTCGTCCCAGATTTTGACTTGAGCGGCTTTTTCCTTGGAAAGCATGGCACGTTCTTCTTCATCGTCCAACCATTCAACCATCGCCTCCACAGAATCGCCAACTTTGGCGGTTATCTGGCCGTTTTCATCCCTGAATTCATAAATCGATACCAGCCCTTCGGATTTATATCCGATGTCAACCAGTGCATGACTTTTATCAACGGAGATGATTGTGCCCGTGACAACTTCGCCGACTTCAACACGCTGGAAAGTCTCTGCGTAAATAGCCATCATTTCATCGCTACTTGCTGATTCCATAGGTCCCGTGTTATTGTCGTCGATCGGTTCTTCCCCAAGCGGCGCAGTAGTTTGAATGTCTTGATCTAAATGATCGGTTAAGCTGTTCTCTTCAATAGTTCCCATTAAAATTAATTCCCCCTAAAGATTTTGGTATAGTATCTCCTTTTATTAAAAAAGTTGATTCTGGTAACAGATGATTTTTTTTTTACAAAATCAATCAGTTTAAACCTTTATCTGTTGACTCGTTAAAAGTCCCGGGCGTTAAAGGTAATAGATTCAGCATTCGAATAAAAAGAAATTTGTTAAGAATAGCAGACTTCAGGCGTCAATGCAACACTAATTTTGTTTAATTTAATTGGTATAGATTGTCAGATAATAACCCGATTTTAAAATTACGCTTTTTATCTCAAGGTGCCCTAAACCTTTCCGGTGATTACGTGGTTTGAATGTGAGACAACATTAGAGCGACAACTTTTTCTATATTAAGGTCTGTTGAATCTATTATTAGTGCATCCTCCGGCACAGTTAACGGTGCGAGTGCCCTTGAACTATCATTTGTGTCACGAATTCGGATCTCTTTTTCAACCTCTCCAGGGGACTGATCTGAATTTAATTTAATTTCCTCATACCGTCTGGCAGCTCTGGTTTTAATAGATGCGTCCAAATAGAATTTTACGTCTGCCTTGGGAAATACCACAGTCCCCATGTCCCGGCCTTCAAGTACGACACCTTTGTCTTTAGCCAGATCTTTTTGTATTGCCAAAAGAAATTTTCTTATAATCGGCCTGGCAGACACTTTTGAAGCAAACATTGTTACTTCAGGGGTTCTTATTAAATCTGTAATATCTGTACTGTTCGACAAGAGACGAATTTCCTGTTTTTTATATTGAAATTTAAGCTTTAAGGTACTGCATAGATTATAAAGTCCATTATCATCATCGTGATCTATGTGGGCAGCCATGGCGTTATATGCTACCCCTCTATATAAAGCGCCTGTATCAATATATTTATAGCCCATGCTGGAGGCCAGTTTTTTGCCGACTGTGGTTTTGCCGGCGCCGGCAGGGCCGTCTATGGTAATAAGGAGAGGGTTTTCAGAATAATTTTTTCCCAAAACTCGACTTAAAGCATTAATAAACCTACGATTTTCCTTTTCAGTCCCCACATTTATCCTGATATACCGGGGATATCCGTAGGACGACATGGAGCGGGTTATGACCCCTAACTGGAGAAGACTTTCAAAGACTTCATCTCCGTTTTTTTCAACATTTATGAGAAAAAAATTTGCCTGTGTTGGAAAATATTTTATTCCCATTCCGGTCAGAGCGCCATGGAGATATTTAAGGCCGTCATGAACCAGTCTGGTCGTTTTTTTTAAGAAATCCCTGTCATCCAAAGCAGCTTGTGCGGCAATTTGAGCGAGGAGGTTAGCATTAAAAGGCTGCCGGATTCTATTGAGCAGCTCGGATATTTCTGTGGACATAACGCCATACCCAATCCTAAGTCCTGCCAGACCGTACGCTTTGGAAAAAGTTCTCAGGGTAACAACAGGTTTTCCCATTTTTATCTGCTCAATACTGTTTGCGTATCTTTGGTCTTTAACAAATTCCATATAAGCTTCGTCAACCACCACAAGGATATTGTCAGGAATATTTTCCATGAAGGCTTTGAAATCATTGTTTAAGATAATTGTTCCTGTGGGGTTATTAGGGTTGCAGATAAAAATTATGCGTGTTTTAGGCGTAATACTCCTTTGAATAGCATTAAGATCAATCCCAAGGGATTTTAAAGGGACAAAGATAGGGACAGCTCCTGCCGAACGAACCATGATTTCATACATTAAAAAGGATGGCTTGGGAATAATAACTTCATCACCCTGGCAAAGCAGGGCTCGTGTGAGCATCCCTATGATTTCATCTGAACCGTTTCCTAAAATAATATTAGAAGGTTCGACAAAGAGTTTGTCAGATAGCTTTTCCAGTAAATCATGCCCCCCTCCGTCAGGATAACGGTTAATTTTTTCAACAGCCCCTTTTAAAGCTTCAAGAGCCATGGGGGAAGGGCCCAATGGGTTTTCGTTGGATGCCAGTTTAATGGAATTGTCAATTCCATACTCCCTTTCCAGTTCTTCGATGGGCTTTCCGGTTGAATAGGGTTTTAATGATGAAATATAATCAGGAACCGATAATTTCATTGTATACTAAGGCCTTTTTGTAATTTCGTGACAAGTTGTTTTGTGCTTCGGGTAATTGCAAAACAGGGGCTTGGTTCTAATTTTGGTATTTGATGGCCGATGTTATGGCCAGCCCCCAAAATAGCATACCATTAGGGAAATAGATGCTAACCTATAATAGCAAATCAATAATTTGTCAAACATCAAATGCAATTGCATCTCTTAGATGGATGGGCGAATAATTGTCCGATTTTAAAATTAGGCACAAGACAGAAGAAAAAATCTGAGAAAGGTGTACTGGCATAGGTTTTTCAGAAATTTTTTAATCCTTTACTCCACAGGAATCGACTGTAAGTGATTCCCCATTTGTTCGTATGGTCACGGAGCCGTCTTTTGCTGTATTGTAAAAGCGGCATCCAAGAAGATTATATCTGTTTAGGACAGATTCGTGGGGAAATTTAAACCTGCTGTGAAATCCGGATGAGATTATCACAATTTCAGGGCTTACTTTTTCCATAAATGATATAGTGCTTGAAGTTCTGCTTCCATGGTGGGGTGAGAAAAGGACCGTGCTTTTTAAATCAGCCCCCACCATTGCAACAAGTTCTTTTTCTGCGGCTGCTTCAATATCTCCGGGAAACAGGAAAGAGACAGTTCCAAAAACAATCTTAATGACCATGGAATTATTATTTGTATTACGCCATTTCTCCTTATTACTTATAAAATCGGCGGGGGGATAGAGTATTTTAATTTCAGCATTATCAATATGCTCTGTTTTTTTCATGGTTTGGTATACAGGATTTACAATTTCTCTTGATTTGATAATAGCAACCAGGTTTTTGTATCCCAGTGTTTCCGCTGGTTCACCATTGGTCCAGATTCTTTTTACGTTGAAATTTTGGGCGATATATAACAATCCATTGAGATGATCACTGTTGGGATGGGAAAGGATAAGAGTCTCAACTGTCCTTATTTTTTTTCTCCATAAAACCGGAGCAACAATCATGGCCCCCATATCAAATATCGTATTGTCTGAAAACCCGCCTCCGTCTATCAAAACGGTATGCCCCCGGGGAAATTCAACAAGGGAGGCAGTCCCCTGGCCCACATCAATTGCTGTTATCCTTAGATTATCGTTCCAAAATCTTTTGTCCGCCCAGTAGAAAATATCAGCCAGCAGGATAAATACCAGCAAAATCAGGGTACAGGAAGTTATTTTATCTATTTTTTCTTTGTTATTAATGCTGGTAAATATTCTAAAGATTACCCACCCAAGGATATAATAGCAGGATATCTCAAGAAGGGAAGGGGTTATTGTTTTAACACAGGCAAAGGGTATCTCCGAAAAAAATAGCACAATCGCCATGGCAGGCCTTAATATATTACCCGCGAAAAATATACATAATGCAGCAGCAGAAGTGCTTATGGGGTATAAAAAAATGGATGCCAGTCCCAGGGGAACTGCCAAAAAACCTATAATGGGGATGACAAACAGGTTTGCGATTATACCCACCGTGGAAAATTGATTAAAGTAGAACATAACCAATGGGGTTGTACCGGCAATTGCAAGGATGGATACCATGAAAAAAGAGAGGAATTTTTTCGATAATTTGCCTGGATATTCAGTTTTAACAGACTTTTTTTCAGGATTTTGCCTGTTATTTATTATTGAGAGACCATATATTATTGAAAATACGGCGGTAAATGAGAGCTGAAAAGAGATGGAAAAAAGGGATGTCGGATCAAAAATAAGGATAAAAAGCGCAGCAACAGATAGTGTGTTTATGGGATCATGCTCCCTTTCAAATAAAAAAGCTATCAGAAAAACAGAAATCATGATTACAGCTCTCTGGGAAGAGGGGGACATTCCTGAAATGAGACCGTATATTATTACAGGGAGCAAGGATAATAAAGCTGCCCCTTTTTTTACCCAGGCATTCAACAAAACAGTGGTGCTAAAGGAAAGAAGCCATGAGAAGAGCAGGAAAGCTCCTGTTGCGACTATCCCGATGTGGAGGCCGGAAATTGCAAGGATATGGCTGACCCCTGCTTTGTTAAATCCTTCCCTTATAAAAGGCGGAATTTCGTTTTTTTTGCCCACAACAAGAGCCTTTAACAGACCCCTTTGTTCCACCGGGCAGAATGTTTCAATATGATCGGAGATTTTGCAGCGCATTTGTTCAATTAGAACAGAAATTTCTTTTTTTTTAATTTCAGCCAGTACTGCAATCTGCTCCCCTTTAGAGTATGATGTTCCCCATATTCCCTGAAAAGCCATGAACCGTTTATAATCAAATCCTCCTGGATTTTTAAAGTTTCGGATTGATCTTATTTTACTATAAAAAGATATTCTGTCTCCCTTATTAAGTGGAGGGAATTTTCCCCCAACGGTTAATCTGATTTTTCCTGTAACCAGGAAGGGAGAAGCCCCTTTTTTTAAGCTCTCTATGCTGATGACAAGTTTTAATCTTTTATTTTTTATGGTTTTTCGGTCAATGGTTCCAACGATTCCGTATTTACCCTGGTCCACGAATTTTAAAACATGATTTTGAGGCATTTCAGGAGCAATATAGTGAAGGATGGAGATATATCCAAGGGAGAAAAAAAGGATTACAGGTGGGATAAAGGCTTTTTTTTTCTTTAAAATGCTGATTAAAATAGATATAAAACAAAAAATTATTGCGAAATATGCTATTTTTTTTCCCCCGTAAAAAAGGGAACCAGCAGTTATCCCTAATATCATGGATATTAAAACAGGGATAACAGGCCGGACGTAGAATTTACTGTTTTCTTTAGTATATGTTGTTTCGCTTGGCAAAATATTTTTTGATTATTCTGGAGCTCTTTTGATTGCGGCCCCAAGGTTTTGGAATTTTTTTTCAATTGCCTCATAACCCCGGTCAAGGTGATAAACACGGTGGACCTCGGTTGTTCCCTCTGCAGCCAGGCCAGCTATAATCAAAGAAGCACTTGCCCTTAAATCGCTTGCCATTACCGGCGCTCCCAGCAGTCTGGTAACACCCTTTACAACAGCTGTCTGGCCGGTTATTGTTATGTCGGCACCCATACGTTTTAATTCTCCTGCATGGATGAATCTGTTTTCAAAGATGTTTTCGTTTATTATGCTCATCCCTTTTGCAACAGTCATAAGCGCCATGAACTGAGCCTGCAGGTCTGTGGGAAAGCCGGGATATTCCCTGGTTTTGATGTCAACGCTGGTAATTTCATCAGGTCCGGTGACACGGATAGTTTTATCTTTGACCGTAACTTTTGCTCCGGTGAGCTTAAGCTTGTTGATCACCGAGCTTAAATGGCCGGGCTCACAACCGGTAATTTTAACATCACCCCCTGTGATGGCCGATGCCGCCATAAAGGTTCCTGCTTCTATTCTGTCTGGAATAATTTTATGGGAAACAGGCTTAAGGGAATCGACTCCGTTTATTGTAATAACCGGCGTTCCCGCCCCTGTTATATTGGCTCCCATTTTATTTAAAAAATCTGCAAGCGCCTTGATTTCCGGTTCACATGCCGCATTACGAAGTGTTGTAATACCTTTTGCAAGAACAGATGCCATTAAAACATTTTCAGTCCCTGTAACAGTTGCAACATCAAAATATACTTCATTTCCAAATAAGCGGTCAGCCTCTGCTTCAACATAACCATGTTCCAGTTTGATTTTTGCACCCAGAGCGGCAAACCCTTTAAGGTGGAGATTTATGGGCCGCTCCCCTATGGCACATCCCCCTGGCAGAGAAATTTTTGCTTTTTTAAGTCTGGCAAGAAGGGGCCCAAGAACAAGTATTGATGCCCGCATTTTTCTGACCAGTTCATAGGGAGCCTCGTGGTTGCAAAGGCCGCTTGAATTTATTCTAACAGTTGTTCCTTTTGATTCGATTTTTGCGCCAAGGGTCGATAAAAGCAGTTTTATGCTCTGTACGTCTTTCAGGTCAGGTACATTAAAAAAAGTATTCCATCCGTCTGTCAGCAAAGACGCAGCCAGTATGGGGAGCGCGGCGTTTTTAGCACCGCTTATCTTAACTTCACCTTTTAATGGCCTTCCTCCTTCTATAATGATTTTATCCATTTACTATCTACCTACAAATCAAATATTTCTTCAAATTCCCTTAAGGCGGTTATATGAAAATCGGCCTTAAGAGGGTGGTTTCTGTATGCTGCAAAAACAACACCTGCGGACAATGCTGCTGCTTCATCAAGTTTTGAGTCACCTATATAGATTAAATTTTCAGGCTTAATTTTAAAATGGTCAAGGATTTTTATTAATGGATCAGGCGCGGGCTTGGGATGTTCAACATCCATTGCCGTAACTACAATGTCAAAATATTCGGCAATGTTATGTTCGATTAAGATGGGAACCATGGAGTCGGTCCGATTTGTGGCAATGGCAGTTTTATATCTGCCTTGCAGCTTTTTCAGCAGCTGTTTTAAAAAGGGTTCTATTTCCATATATTTAAAAAATTGAGAATAATCCAGACCTTTACAATAAAGGAGTGCCTCTTTTGTGATAGTTGAGGTTTTAAAGAGATGACGGATTGATTCATGGGCCGTGTGCATATGGACGTAGGCAAGTTGCTCTTCTGTCATTTCAGCCATGTTAAAATTTTTTAAAATAAAATTATAATAAACCTTGTTAGTATTTATTGTATCAAACATTACTCCGTCACAGTCAAAAGCAACTACCTTAATGTTTTTTAAAATATGCCTGCTCATCATTTTTTTTGCTCTTTATTTTGTAACTATTAAGTTAATATGTGCACCTGAAGCATGCCTGCAATCAGCAGAGTTGAATAGTTACTTTATTTCTTTTTTTATAATGTTTCCAGCAATAGTTATTTTTATTTCAGGCCGCAGGCTGCTGTCTGTTTTTAAATATATGATATCAAAATACCTTCCAGGCTCCTGTTTTAAATTTTCAATTAACAGGAGGTATTCATCATTTTGAAGGCTGTTTTTCTTTTTTTTCAATTTGTAGGTAATATTTTGTCCACGCTGGGCTTTTGTGGAAATTATTTTAAAGGGGTATTTTTTTTCAGGTATAATTTTTACTGACGCTGTTATTTTTGTCCCTGCAGGACCGTTTAACCTTACCCTTGCCGGTGTAATAGTGACAAATTTTTCCACATCCCCAAGTATAAAAAGTTTTATTATCTTGTGATCAGGATCATTTGTATATACTTTTACCGATTTGAAAAGATTTTTTCCACCATATCCTGTTGTATTAGCCTTGATTGTTATTTTCCCCTCTCCGCCGGGAGGGGTCTCTTTTGTAAAAGAGACAGCTGTGCAGCCTCACCCTGCCTTGACATGTTCAATGAATAAGGCCGATGTCCCCCTGTTGAACAGAGCAAAGTCATGAACCACTCTGGTTCCATCGGCCACTTTTTTAAATTCAAATTTTTTTTCAGGGAAATAAGCAACCGGGAATGTTTCAGGGAGTGTTTTAGAAGCAAAGGAGGATGCCGCTGGAAATAAAAATAAAAGGGTAAATATAAAAAGTAATTTTTTATTAAAATGCTTTATCATCATACAAACCTTCTTGAAAATTATTTTGAATTCCTTATCACATCATAAAAAAAGGATCCACATCTATGGCAACCTTAACATTTTTTGTATAAAATATCGATCTGTTTTTAAATAGCAACTGGCGCATAAATTGCTGCAGGGGATTTACACTTAATCCTTTTAACAGGATCTGCCATCTGTATTTTTTTGCAATCATGTAAACAGGTGATTCAATGGGGCCGAGAACTTCCACATATTTTAAAAAAGAAGCCTCTTTTTTAAGCTTGTTGCAAAGGCTTCCAACAGAAAAAGCATGTTCTTTAGTTTTTGCCTGCTCTTTTCCTGAAATCCTGAGCTGGATTATTCGTGAAAAAGGGGGATAATTTAAAGCTTTTCGAAATTCTATTTCCTGTTCATAAAATGCGTCATAATCCTGATTTTTTGCAGCCAGAATACTGAAATGATCAGGATTGTATGTTTGCAGAATCACTCTCCCCAGGGTATTTCCACGGCCTGCTCTCCCTGCCACCTGGGCTATGATCTGGAATGTCCGTTCACATGCACGAAAATCGGGAAAATTTAATGAAAGATCGGCACAAATAATCCCAACCAGGGTAATATTTGAAAAATCATGCCCCTTTGCCACCATCTGGGTTCCGATTAACACATCTGTTGTCTGGTTTTTTAGCCCATTTAATATTTTTAAAATCGACCCTTTTTTTACGGTTGTATCATGGTCCATTCTTTCGACTTTTGCTTCAGGGAAAAGGGCATTTACTGCGGACTCTATTTTTTCGGTCCCAAGGCCAAGGAGTTTGATGTTTTTTGAGCCGCATATGGGACAATGGGCATTGGATGGACGTGAAAAGCCGCAATAGTGGCAGTTGTATCCATGGGTCTGTTTGTGAAAAGTGAGACTAATGGAACAATGACCACATTTTAATGATTCACCGCATGCTGCGCAGACAGGATGGCTTGCAAATCCCCTCTGGTTTAAAAAAAGGAGGACCTGCTCTTTGCGGGCAAGGGTTTTTTTCATTTCATCATATAATTTTTGTGTAATAAATCGCTCTACACCCCTTGCATTTTTATTTGCGCGGAGATCTATTATTGAAATTTCCGGCAAAGAACGCTGCTCAACCCGTTTTGTGATGGATAGTTTGCAATATTTATTTGTTGCTGCATTATAATATGACTGAATAGAAGGGGTGGCAGATCCCAGCAGAACAACGCAATCGTTTTGTTTTGCCCGGACTATTGCAAGATCCCTTGCATTATAGCATAATCCATCATTTTGTTTAAAAGAAGTGTCATGCTCCTCATCCACAATAATCAGTCCGAGGTTGTCAAAAGGTGCAAAAACAGCCGATCTGGCGCCGATTACCAGGTTTATCCTGCCCGATGCAATACGGAGCCACTGGTCATATTTTTCTCCTGCTGAAAGACCGCTGTGGAGTACCGCAACATTATTGCTGAAACGTGAGCGAAACCTTTTTGCGGTCTGGGATATAAGGGCTATTTCAGGGACAAGGATAATAACCGATAAATCGTTTTTCAGGGCATCTGCTGCAAGCCTGGCATAGACTTCGGTTTTCCCGCTTCCTGTAACACCTGCCAGGAGAAAAGGGGCATAGCTTTTTTTAAAATTTAAAACAGTTGAGATCACCTTTTCCTGTTCATCCGTAAGTTTAAAATCGGTGTCAGGCTCTATCTCTTCTCCAAAGGGATCACGATATATATTTTTTTTAAATACTTCAACCTGCATATCCCTTTCCATCAATTTAATCGTTGATGGAGAAAACTGTACAATTTTTTTAAGCTCTTTTAGGGGGAGTTCGTTTTTATCTGTTAAAATGTCGATTATTTTTTTTCTTATTGATGAAAGTTTTTTCCCTTTGTTTTCTCTTTTGCCCTGAATCACTGCCAGGGATTTTGTTAATCTGATATATTTCTCAATCTTTGGCCCTGTTGTTCCACCTTTTATTACTTTTTCCCTTGAAATATAGCCCTTATTTTCCATTTTGGAGATGAGGAAAGTGGAAAAATTAATATTTATTTTTTTTGCCAACTCCTTATAAAGATGGGGACGCTTTGCAAGGATGCCCAATATCATACTTTCCACAGGTGTTATAAAGTTTTTTTCAAGACACCCTTCTCCTTTTTTTGTTATGGTAATAAGAGCAGAGTCGTAAAGATTTAAACCGCCGGGCAAGGCGTGTTTTATAACTTCACCAAGGGGATATATGTAATAATTCGCTATCCATTTGAAAAAAGGGACCATGGAGACAGGGAAAAGGGGAGTTGCGTCAAGGATATCTATTATGAACTTTATTCCATCCCGGGTTGTATCCCTCCCTTGTCCGATAATATAACCGGTAACAATCCGGTTTCCAAAGGGGACCAGAACTCTTTTTCCAACGCAGGCAGCATTTTTTAGTTCATCAGCAGTTTTGTATGTATAAGTATTAAATACAGGGAGGGTGATGGCAACTTTAATGTATTTGGATTTGCATCCCATTATTTTAAGGTCTAGGGAAAAAGGATGATTTTTAAATGGCTGATATTGTGATGCTCCCATGGGAATTTAGCAAAAATTGAGATTGGCCGTAATTTCAGCAATCCACTGAGCTATAATAAAATTTAAACACCTCTGAAACTTGCTGCGCTCAAACAACCAGAGTTTTCTAAATTTCGCCATAGCTCAGCTCTGCCATTTGATGGCCAAACCAACCCCAAAAATTACTATTCCATGGCCCAGGTGAGCAATGCGGAACCCCAGGAAAAGCCTGTTCCAAAAGCTGAAAAAATTATATTGTCTCCTTTGTTCAGCAATCCCGCCTGATAAATTTCTGAAAGTGCCATGGGGATTGTCGCAGCTGTTGTATTGCCGTATTTTTCTATATTAATGACAACCTGTTCCTTTGTTAATCCTAATCTTTTTGCGACAGATTCAATGATTCTGATATTAGCCTGATGGGGTATATAAAATTTTATATCCTCCTTGGATAATCCGTTTTGCTCCATGACCTTTTTTGTGGTGCCGGCCATTCCCAAAATTGCTTTTTTAAATACCACTTTCCCATCCTGCTGGAGATAATGCAGCTCTTGAGCTACAGATTCAGGGGTTGCAGGGCAAAGGCTTCCGCCCCCGGGCATGCGGAGAAAGTCTTTACCTGAGCCATCCGACTTAAATATGTAATCCATAATTCCAACATTGTTGTCATCGGAAGGCTCCAGCAAAACTGCCCCTGCAGCATCACCAAAAAGGATGCATGTATTTCTGTCTTTATAATTTGTTATTGAACTCATTTTATCAGCGCCGATAACCATGACTTTTTTATATTGACCTGTTTCAATAAACTGCTTGGCAGTGATAAGGGCAAAAATAAATCCGGCACATCCCACAAGGAGATCATACCCCCAGCAATTAGTCGCATTAATTTCATGCTGGACAATGCATGCTGTTGATGGAAAAAACATATCAGGGGTTACTGTGGCAACAATTATCAGGTCGAGTTCATCAGGATCAATTTTTCTTTGTTCCAAAAGACTTTTAGCTGCTTTAGCCGCCATATAAGATGTAGGCTTATCTTTGCTTAAAATCACTCTTTCCTTAATCCCGGTTCTGGAGACAATCCATTCATCCGAGGTGTCCACAAGTTTTATGAGGTCGGCATTGGTAAGTTTTTTCTCAGGTGCAAAATGACTCACAGCACTTATGATTGCACGCATTAAATCCTCCTGCTATAGATCTGTCACATAAATAATTCTGCTCTGTTATGGGGTGCCTGCGTATTATAATACGCCTTTCCCCCTCTGACTTTGCGGCAAAGTTTAAAATTGGATAATTATCTGACAATCTATATATTTATGGGGCATGGTTTTATCTTGGGTCACTTAACTTAGTGCTGAGGTGTGAGTATTGCAAAATGGCCAAGTTAAAATCAGTCCCTATTTATGGCAAAATTGTGTATTGTTTGAAAGTTTGCATTATGATAATGGATAAGGATCGGAAATGAAATTACTTAAACGAAATTGTTTGTCTTTTGGTCCATCTACTGCGTTGCATCAAAGGCTGAATACATCAAGTATTCAACCTTTAATGCGCCTTGTATATGAACCAAAATCCTTCACAATTTCTGTTCAATTTATATAATTTCCGCTCCTAAGGCTACACTTTAACTTTGTTTCTTAATTTTCCAGAGCACTAAAAAGTTATAACTTTTCTGGGGTGCAGTATCAGGT
>JAUVKE010000144.1 GCA_030592105.1 Desulfobacteraceae bacterium | reverse complement strand
ACCCTTGCTTTTTGAAATCAGCATTGAAATTTTGACTGTTTTCCCTTTATATTCCCGGAATCCATCTCCATCTGCATCTATGATCCCCATATTGTTAAGAATATCTTTTGCCTTGTCAGGGTCGTATTTGCTAAATTTTATATCAGGATTTGTAAAAGGGGTATTTGCCCCCAGGGGGCATGGACAGACAACAGCAAGTTCTTTGAAAATTTTGTTGAAGCTGCTGTAATCTATGGCATATCCTATAGCACGTCGCACATTTATATTGTCAAAAGGAGGACGAGTATGATTGATCACAACAAGACGCGATCCCCAATTGTTTGCCTTTTTTAATTTTATTTTTTTATTCTGCTTAAGGGTGAGGATATTTTCTTCCAAAAGGCTCGCGTTGGGAGATTGGCCGGTCATATCTATTTCACCGGACTCTAATGCAATAGTTCTGGCGGCCGGATCCGGTATAACTTTCCATATGATTTCCTCGAAAACCGGAGCTTTGCGCCAGTAGTTTTCGTTTCTCACAACACAGAAAGATCTTGCTCGCTTGTATGATTGTTCATCCCATTTATATGGCCCCGTACCAATCGCCTTTCCAACAAGATAAGCCTTTTGATACTGTTTTTCCATGGAAGTATCGGCGTTATTTATGGCAGTCTCTTGCGATTTTTTTTCTTTAATTGCCGAAGGCGCTATTATTCCATAGCTGCTTCCTGCAAGATAGAAGAAAAAAAGGGGCGACGGTTTTAACAGATGAAAGGAAACGGTATATTCATCTATTATCTCGATGGAACCTACAACCCTTTTTAAAGCCAGCCAGTTTATCCTTCCCAGTTTTTCAAAGTTTGTTTTTACCGCATGAGCATTAAAATCTGTTTTGTCATGAAACTTTACTCCTTTATGCAGATAAAACGTATAGTTTAAACTATCATCCGAGATCTCCCATTTATCTGCAAGGCACGGAACCGTTGAGCAGTTTTTGTCAAGATTAACAAGGGTTTCATAAATAAGGGCTGCGGGCTCCCACATCCCGTAGGGTTGATAATCTCCGGGTCTGGTAGCATCCCACCCTGTTCCTATACGCAATTCCTTGTATAGATTTTCTTTTTTATCTTTTTCGGTACAACCTGAAAGGAATCCTATGGAACATACAAATAACAAAATCAAAAAAAACAGTCTTTTTTTCATTACAAACCTTTTTTTGTTTTTGTCCCCATTCGTAAAAAATGGGGACAAAAATTTATATACGGAAATCAATACCAACCCAATAGCAGCATTCATGTCCCAAATTGGAACCGTGGATCTCATAATCTTCATCGGTTATGTTGGTGATTGCCCCCGTTATTCCCATACGATCGCAAAGGTCGATGCGTATGTTTAAGTCTACAACTGTAAATGAATCAAGGTTTATCTTTTTACCCGTCATTCTGTCTTTGAAAAAGGTGCTTCCATAGTATCTTAAGTCAGCGGATGCGGCAGCATGTATTTTTGATCCAAAATTACGGGATACGCACAAGCCTGTATTTGCCTGATCAAGAGGCATATTATCCATTCTCCCGTTCTCCTTATCAACAGAATGGGTATAGGTATAATTGATGTATCCCCCCAACCATGGAAAAATTTTACCGTCGAATCCAACTTCAAAGCCGTCTGTTTCGACTTCATCCAGATTTTCATATTGCATGATCCCTGCATTGATGGGGTTTGAGATCAGATCTTTTGCTTTTGAATAAAATCCGGTCAGATTGAAATCAATCCCGTCGGTAAGATGAATTGTTGTGCCTAAATCGTATGACCAGATTATTTCAGGATCCAGGTCCTCATTAGATTGAAAAGGAACTCCCGGCACCATCATCCAGGTGGGTGTATATAATTCATTGAGATTAGGCGCACGGAATGCACGGCCTGCTGAGCCTCGGAAACTAATCTTATCGTTTAGTTTATATAAAATTCCGAGTTTTGGAGAAAACGAATTATCAGATTCTGAATTAATATCGCACCTTGTGCCCAAGGTGATTGTAAGAGATGAAAAGAGTTCTGTTTCGTTTTGCAGATAAAACGCCTGATTGTTCATCGATTCATCCATGGAATGATCAATAACAGTTCCGTCCTCCAGACTGTTTTTCCAATATCCGTCCATAAAGTTTGAATCAATGCCGACGGTTAACCAATTGAAATCTCCAATCTGAGCAGATGCCTTGATCTGTATCCCCGTATCTCTTCCCCAGTACTTGCGTTTACCGTAATCAAACAAAAATGGAGCTCCAAACGGAGCTGGATTATCAATTATATGTTCTGTATTTGAATCGCTCTCGTCATAGTTGGTATAAACACGCATGTCGAGATACAGGTTGTCAAAAGCTGTAGTCCGTGCATTAAAGTTTAAAAAATATAATTTTTTTTCCGTATCTTCATTCCGTTCCACAGGGAGAAAATCGGTTGTCCCCATTTCCGTGTCGGTCTTGGCATAACTTCCTGTAAATGTAATGCCGGTAACTTCTGAAAAATCATAGTCAAAACGAGTAAAAAATCTTGAATCATCATAATCTGAATTGTCGCTCACATCAGTATAGGTTTCGTCAAAACCACCCGTTGCCGGATTAAATGAGTATTTTTTCTGCTCATCTCGCTGGTAGTGATTATCTATGCTTCGATAATTGGCATTCAGAGAATATGAAAAATCTCCATCACGCCCGAGGATACCTGCGCCTGTTTCCAAAAAATCGTAATTTCCCGATTTAAAGATGGGAATAATTTCGATCCCATCTGTTGTTCGTTTTTTTGAAATAATATTAATAACACCACCCATTGCATTACTGCCATAAAGTGAGGAAAAAGCCCCTTTTACCACTTCAACTTTATCTATTGAAGAAAGCTGAATCTGGTTTGGCTGAACCATACCTGTAAGCGCAGAATTAAGGGGAACTCCGTCCATCATAAGCATAACCCTTTTTGATCCGCCGACTCCGCGAATATTTATATTTAAAGGAGAAGTGATTCCCATGGTAGAAGGCCTCCTTATATCAACTCCTCCCAGTCGTCTTAAGATGTCGTCTATGTTGTTTGCAGAAGAATTTTTAATATCTTCCTGCGTTATAATCTCTACGTCTGCAAATACTTCATCTGCAGATTTCGCATTCCTTGTGGCAGTGACCACTACTTCGTCCAGTGTTATTAATGATTTTTTATCATTACCCGTATCTTCCCCCAGACTGTATCCTGGAAAAATAAAAATAAAAACAACCAACAAACTTAAAAACTTTTTCATTACTTCCCCTTTTTAAATATTGTTTTTACATTTGCGGGCCCTATGCAAAAAAACCAAAAAAAAACCCGGATCAAAACAAACTTGATCCGGGTAATTCCCTTTTTAAAACCACTGATCTTATAAAAGCACATTTTCTATCCACGAAAACAGTACTAAAAAAATAAAAAGGCAGGTTTTCTGGCTTTCGGATTATTCTAATCGCCGCGCCTTCCCATTTAAAAAATTAAACAGTGGCATTAAGACGGCTTTCGTCCCCGATTACAGCGGCGGGCCCACTCCCGATTTTAACGGGATTCCCTATTAAGCCCAAAAAGGGCGCCAATTCAATTGGCTATAATTCTTATAAAATCCTTTTTAAGTCAAGCAAAACTTACGGCAACGTCAAAATAAATGTAAATATAAAGACATAATGCAACTTGAAAAAAAGAATCTCGCGCAATATTTTTTTGAAATTCAATTATGATAATTCTTCTTCGATAAATTTTGGGTTAAGGAGCCTGGTTCGGACACCTTGGAGGATAGCATGCTCCACGCTTTCTGTAAGGATTATCTCTTTTGAGGTATCTGTTATCAGCATCATAGGATATTTAGAGAAAGCAGAGGGAACTACTATTTACAATGGCACTTTTTACTGCTATAAAATAAAAAGGGTTCGGTAGAATCCTCTGCCGTTCTCAGGGGAAGGCAGCCTGTTCCATTACCCGTGGCGGCTGCCTTCCTTTCCAATTTTAATCAACAAAAAAAAGCCAGGAACGCTTTGCCGGATTTTGTTCCAGCTAAGCCTTCCTGGCTTTTTTTGTTAAAAGTTTTAGATTTAAAAATTTATCAAAAAACTGTATCTTTACTTCAGATCTTTACTCCGGCGAAAAGCTCAGACATAATTTATGATAAAAAAATAATTTTTTATAAGTGCTGCATAATCACAATTTCATATTGTGCATTTTAATCTGCTTAAATTAAGCAGGATAATAAAATTATTATTATAAAAAAATTATAGTCTGTTTGTCAAACTTAAAATTTGTGATTAATCAATTTTTCCCTTGTTAAAAGTAAAAACTTGAGAGTCTAAAATTCTTCTTCAATAATACCCTCCAATTCGAGATAGGTATCCCGCAATTTTTCCAGCTCATCGTCAGATGCGTTCCAGTAACCGCGTTTTTCAGCTTCAAAGAGTCTCATCATTATATCTGCGGCGGCAAACCTGTTGTTTTCGATAAGTTTGTTATAAATTTCATTATTATCAAAAAAGGTATGCTTTATCGCATCAAATATCCAGCTGTCTACTCTTCCTGTGGTTGCTGCAAGCCCTATAAGATTTTCTGCCCTTTTGGCTATCTCCTGTGCCCCATGAACCCTGTGTTTTAACATGTCCTTAATATATTCAGGATTCAAAAGACGGGTGCGTACCCCTATTTCGATCGCTTTTTTTGCCTCATCGGTATATATTGTATTGCTTGAACTGTCGGTTATAAGCATTTCCGGTTTTGCCCCTTTCACAGTTTCCACTGATTTTACAAGGCCTCCGAAATATTCGTAATAGTGGTCAAGATCCATGAACGAATAATCTACGGAACTTCTGACCTGGGATACTATATCAACTTTTTTTCAGATTTTCTTTAAAAAGATTTTCCTGGGCCTGACCTCTTTGCGATCTTGTATAAACATGTTTCTGTGCGGTTAAGTAAGCTTTGGCAATTTCGATCTCTTCTTTCCAGTTTCCTGCCCCTACCATTGTAGTAATCCCTGTTCCGTATTCTCCTTCAGGTGGGCCGAACATACGAGCAAAGGAAAGTTTAAAAGCCGATGTTTCATCCATTGTTGCTTTGAGATTTTCATAGTTCTTTTTACTGTGTTTGCGGATATAATTATTTTCTTCGGATTCATCGAGCAAAGATACAGCTTCAAAGATCTCATCAAGCAAATCGATCATATTCGGAAACATATCACGAAAAAAACCGCATATTGTAATCAGGCAGTCTATTCTGGGACGTCCCAAATCTTTTAGAGGAGTAATTTCAATTTTTTTTTCCCATGAATCACTACCTTTTTTAATTTTTACACCAAGATATGAGAGTATCTGGCCTATGGTTTCCCCCTTTGTCCTGGATGTTTCCAGCCCCCATAAGACAACGGTTACAGATTCAGGATATTTTTTCTCCTTGTTTAAATAATAATCTATGGTGCTTTGAGCAATCCTGTCTCCCCGCTCCATGGCCATTTTTGAAGGGACAAGTCTTGGGTCAAACTGGAAGATATTATGTCCTGTAGGAAAAATTTCAGGATCCCGAATCAGATCCCCACCGAGGCGTGCTTCTGTATAATTTCCATCCATGCCGTTTAAAAGACCGGCGATTTCGTCTGTATCCTCAATCAGCCGGAGAGAGGATTCCCCATATTTAAAGGTATTTTTAATCTTTTTTCTGCCGGCGGGGGAAAGTTTTTTGCAGATTTGATTATAAAGATTTTTTTCCCCAAAGAAATAATCCTTTACAAGAGAATCAGCAAGTTTAAATATTTGCTCCTCTTTTTCGATCATATTTGTCTTCGATTTTCCTGGGAGGTAAAATTTTAAGGCATGGTATTCATTTTCTATAATCTCTTTAAGAGAGCGTATCTCCCCCCTGTTCCAGGATAAAATTGCGCTTAAAAAAGATTCCTTTTCTTTTTCAGTAAACGGCTTGCCAATCTCATGGAGACCTGCAGGCATCAATGATGTTTTCAACCTGATCAGTTCCCCTGAAATGTTATCCACAGTAAGGTCTCCGTCTATCACCAGTTTCATATCAGATACCTTCCTGGTAATATGTGCCAAAAGTTCCGGCTCTTTTTCCGATGCCAGCTCTTTTGCCTCCATATATTCATCAATCATATTTTCAAGTTCCACATAATCGCCGTATGAGCGGAAGCGTTTGAACATGGGGCCGGAATAACTTATCATGCATGCATAGGTGCGGCGTTTTGCAATGGTAGCTTCAGACGGATTACCTGTGTAATAAAGATAGAGATGTACCATTTTTCCCATCATATAATCAGGAAAGCATCTGTTTGTGAGAGCGTTCTCCTTGCCTGGCAAAAACTCCAGGGTTCCGTGTGTTCCCACATGAATAACGACATCCGCCTTAAACTCTTTTTCGAGCCATCTGTAAAATGCAAGATACTGGTGATGAGGTGAAAGCTCCTTGTCATGATAGAGCCTGGATGGATCTTCGAACAGCCCTCTGGATGGCTGAAGCCCCACAAAAATATTTCCCTCTATGATGCCTGGAACAAGAAAAGAATCTGTGTCTGTCATGATCTCACCAGGCGCTTCTCCCCAGTCTTTTGCTATACGTTCAACCATAAATTTATGAAAATTATCTTTTGTGCCGGATAGATATTTTTCAACATCATATCGGATTTTAATTTCCTTTTTATCAAACCATTTTGAAGAATTACATACTCCCTTGTTCATGAATATCTCTTCGAGTTTTAGGGAAGGTATCTGTTCACATGAGTATCCTGCATCTTTCATGGAAGATGTTATT
>JAUVKE010000364.1 GCA_030592105.1 Desulfobacteraceae bacterium | reverse complement strand
GAAAAATGTGTGGGCTGTGGTGCATGCGCAAGGGTTTGCCCCAGAAATGTAATTACAATAAGGCCATTTAAAAGTGATCAGATATTTGCTGTTGCCTGCTCCAATAAGGATATGGGCAAAAATGTAACAAAAGTCTGTAAACGGGGATGTATAACCTGCAAAGCCTGCACCCGCCATAGCAGCCTTTTTACCATTTTCGACAACCTTTCCACCATTAACTATGATGGATATGACCCGGAAAATCTGGAAACTATTATTAAAGCCACGGATAAATGCCCTCGCAATGTAATCCGCCTTGTGGGAAAAACATCTGAAAATAACCGCGACCTGCTAAAGAATAAGGATGATTCGGAGCTTGCACTGCCGGACTTTAAAACAACAGTGGATGATACAGAGTGGCGGGGATAAATTTTTACCACCTTAAAAAAAATTACGGCGTGCAGGAAACAAGCTCCATGCACACCGAAATAAAATTTTAAAATCTCAAACTACTGAGCTTTTCAAATTTCACCATAGCTCAATAGATAGAATCAACCCCAAGATAATCAATCAAGGCTCCCTTTTCTACGTCTGGTAAAAGCAGCCATGCCTGCCAGTCCTGAACCAAACAGCCAAATTGCCCCTGGCACAGGAACCTCTGAAACCTGTCCGCTACGAAGCGCTAAACCAAAATCCAGATCCTGATAGCCGCTCTTGTCGTAAGGGTGCTGACCACCGTCGTTCATATTAAAATTCCAGGCGTCATCTATATTGCCTGCATGCTCTGTATCAGACCAGTAGTAGTTTTCAACTAAATAGTCAAAATCTCCGGTGTTTTCCATGCCCCAGCCTGATTGCTGCTCCCCCGAAGTGTCAAAACTCCCCAGATTATTCAATTCTTCATAATATAAATGCCCCATCTCGGAAGTGATTATGTTATATCCTGCCAGGGTGGTGCCGTCATACCCTTCTGTATACTCTGAGTTATCAACGGTACTTGGCAGCCGCCAATCATCTTCGCTCCAGGTAACGATATAAGCAGCAGGGTCGATATTATAGGTTAAAGAGGAGTTAAGCCAGGCGGCCCAGGCCATCTGGAGCGCCAGGATTAATATAATCCAGCCATATCACAGAGTTGCCGTTGTTATCATTATCCCATATCAAATTGTATTCATCACCCACACCATTAAACTGAGCTGTCCCGATAGTAGTTAAGGCAGCATTGACCAGCCCTGTCATGGACAAAAAAAATAAACCAGTTGCCAATAATAGTAGAAATCGTTTTTTCATTTTTATTTCTCCCGGTTAACAGAATAGCTACATTAAAATTAATTTTAACAAATTAACTGTGACTTTAGAATATAACAAATCGCACATTAGATGCCAAGTATAAAAAATATACTTTTTTAAATGTCAAAGTAAACCCCATGTCAAGGACAGGTTTTATTAGAGCCTGAGGTACTCCCCATTGTCAAGACAAAAACAAGGCTTTTTTAAGGTATGCTTTTGAACTGAAAATAATCCTGAAGATTAAAAAAAAGAAAAAATATCGAAGAGAGTGCAAAAAAGCTTGAAGCTTTAGTTTTTGAAACTCTTGCTCTTGATTTTACTCTTAATCGATTGTAGAAAAAGGAAAATTACGATTAAGAGTAAGATAATATCTCCAATGGTCACCAGGCTTCTCAAGTCAACAGTCACGATAGTTTCGACAAATTGTAACCGGTCAAATGAGAATGAGTATTGCTTAAATTTTGTGGCAGAATCGGATTTTTTATTTTAATTTAGCCTGATTGTTCCCGCAATTAAACGCTTCTCCTATTACCCTGTCATCTGAATTATGAAGTGCAACACGAACAGTAGATCCTTTCCGTAGTTTTTCGGAAAAACAGGCTTTAAATGTGGTTTTTCGATATAACTTACGTAGACTTTTTATAGAACGTACACGAGGGGAATAATTGAGGCTTGTTGAGATAATAGATTTCCCCTCGGGTGAAATTATCGTTACATCAACATGGCCATCGAATTTTTTCAATGAGTGTTTGTTTAATTTTAGCTTACCGCTAACTATTAAGGTATCCCCATCTTGAGATACTTTTACAGAAGCTATAGATATATTATTCCCGAAAGGTACCCGCTTAATTGTAAGTTGATCTGTAATATCTGTTTTAGCAGTTGCATTTCCTGAGAAAACAATAAATGTAACACAAACTACAAGAATTATTTTTAGTAATGGATTTTTCATAATATGTCTCCTTTTTTTGTTTAAAAACACAGAATAATATCTTTGCCATTAATCCGTTGGATAGCCAAAACAAGCGCATCCAGCCTGTGGGACTTAATAAAAGCTTTTATTTTTTACATTTTTATAGCTCCTTTATTCTTATTTACTTTAAACCCCGTTGACTTTATACTTCTGCTGCACAGCAAACCATGGGTAAATAACAGGAATTACAAGTAATGTTAAGATGGTTGAGGAAATAAGGCCACCTACAACGACAGTTGCGAGCGGGCGCTGAACTTCAGAGCCCATTCCGCTTGATAGAAGAAGCGGGACAAGCCCTAAAATAGTTGTCAATGCTGTCATCAAAACAGGCCTGAGACGAAGCTGAGCTCCCTCCATTATAGCATCCATCGTTGTCATGCCGGTTTCTCGAAGTTGATTTATATACGAAACCAGCACAAGGCCATTTTGCACGGCAATTCCAAAAAGAGCGATAAATCCGACCGATGCCGGTACGGAAAGGTATCCTCCAGTGAAAAATAATGCAAAAACGCCGCCGATAAGGGCAAGAGGCACACTGGTATAAATGAGCAGTGCATATCGGAAAGACCCCAGACTAAAATAAAGCATGAGAAAAATCAGGAGAAGTGCTGTTGGAACAATGATGGCGAGTCGTTTCATGGCCCGTTGTTGATTTTCAAACTGCCCACCATATTCAAGAGAATAGCCCGGTGGCAGTTGAATTGTTTCTTTGATGTTTTTTTGAATATCCGCGACCACGCCTCCCAGGTCACGCCCACGAACATTTGCCGAAATCAGCCATCGCCGCTGGTTTTTTTCACGGTTAATCTGGGTGG
>JAUVKE010000462.1 GCA_030592105.1 Desulfobacteraceae bacterium | reverse complement strand
CCGGCATCACTGTAATAATATCTGATGATCCGGCTGCTGCAATCGCATCCTTTACATTATTGCTCTCGCCGAGTTTTACAGCATTGGTTCTGGTGGGAAACATGAGAAAATATTTTCCGGCATCCGATTTTTCAATGAGCTTTTTTGGAGTTGCCCAGAAAGAATCAACAGATTCATAACCGTCATGGAGTCCAGGATGGCCAACAGGAGCCTTGGCAAGGAAAAAAAAGGTGTCATAACGGACCGGTAATTTTTCAGGGGTGATCCAGTGGGCAAAGGGGGTTAATCTGTCGCATGTCAGGATTATTTTTTCAGATTTCAAAAACTCACCCAAAGAGATTTTCCCCTTGTTTAATAAGTCCCTGTAGGGCTGAAGGGATTTAAGGCGCTCCTGGGAAATAATATCCCTTTCCCCCACAGGACGTGCCAGGAGAATGCCGCATTCCTCAAAAGCTTCACGGATTGCGGTCATATAAAGAGAGAACCTGTCATCAGCAAGGTCGGATGCACCGTCTGAGTAATCACGCAATACTTTTGCCCTGTCACCCTCATCAAGACGTCCCCCTGGAAAGACAAGGGCTCCGGGAGCAAAATAAGCTTTGGGGTCTCTTAAAAGCATAAAAGTTTCAAGCCCGTCAGAACCATCCCGTAAAAAAATAAGTGTGGCAGCAGGTTTAGGAAAAGCAGGGGGTATTTTCATATTTTTTCAATTCCGTATATTCCTGTATAGTTTTCAGGTGTAATTTTCATTAATTCTTCTCTGATACCATCTGAAATATCGAGTCCCTGAATAAATTTTTCCATCACAGACCTGGTAATTACCGAACCTGTACGTGTCAGGGATTTAAGAGCTTCGTAGGGTTCAGGATATCCTTCCCTGCGCAAAATTGTCTGAACAGCTTCAGAAATAACTGCCCAGTTGTCATTAAGATCCTTTAAAATAGCATCTTTGTTCACCACCAGTTTATTTAAACCTTTTATCAAGGATTTTAAGGCAATAAGAGTATGGGCAAAAGGGACTCCGAGATTCCGGATTACTGTGGAGTCTGTTAAATCCCGCTGAAGTCTTGAAACAGGGAGTTTGGCAGAAAGATGTTCAAAGATCGCATTTGCAAAACCAATATTCCCCTCTGAATTTTCAAAATCGATGGGATTTACCTTATGGGGCATGGCAGAAGAGCCAACCTCATTTTTTATAATCTTCTGCTTGAAATAATTCATTGAAATATACGTCCAGATATCCCTGTTAAGATCGAGGAGGATTGTGTTAATACGCTTTAAATTATCACAAAACGCTCCTAAATTATCATAGTTCTCGATTTGGGTAGTCAACTTTGATCTGTGAAGACCCAAAATTTCATTAACCAGATTATCCCCAAAGGCGACCCAGTCCAGATGGGGATAGGCAGCATGGTGGGCATTAAAGTTTCCTGTTGCCCCGCCGAATTTAGCTGAAAAAGGTATATTATTAATAAGTTCAATCTGCTTTTTTAGCCTGTAAACAAAAACATTAATCTCCTTACCGAGCATAGTGGGAGACGCGGGCTGCCCATGGGTCCGGGCAAGCATGGGAATATCCTTGCCCGCATCAGCTTTTTCTTCAAGGGCACAAATAACATCTTCCAGTGCTGGCTTTAACACATGGAGCCAGGCATCTTTTAATGAAGCTGGTACAGCTGTATTGTTAATATCCTGGGAAGTTAATCCAAAATGAATAAATTCTTTGTACTTACCGATCCCAAGCCCATCGAATTTTTCTTTTAAAAAATATTCCACGGCCTTAACATCGTGGTTGGTAACACTTTCGATCTCCTTAATCTTCTCTGCATCTTCCAGGGTAAAGTTATGATGGATATTTCTTATTGATTCAAAGTGATTACTCTCCAGATCTTTCAGCTGGGGTATGGGAAGCCTGCACAATGCGATAAAATATTCAACTTCCACAAGAAGTCGATATTTAATTAAAGCGCTTTCTGAAAAATAATCGGCAAGTTCCCCGGCTACCTTACGGTAGCGTCCGTCAATGGGAGATATTGCTTCCAGTGGTATAAAATTCAATGAAATATTTCCTTTTTTTTAAAAGCATATATGGGTTTTAGTACCTTACTCCTGGTTTTCTGTCACAAAAAACAAGAAAGTCGTTATATGATATCAGTTGTCAGTTGTCAGTAAAAGCATATCAATATAAATTTGTGTTCTTAATTCTCCACAAGAACCTTTTGAATATTGCAGAAACCTGGCAAAATCTTT
>JAUVKE010000406.1 GCA_030592105.1 Desulfobacteraceae bacterium | reverse complement strand
CTTAAACAACTGTCCAGTTTTTGGGGAGTATTATAAACAAGCAGGCTACTCATTTAAACCCGAAGAGGCTGGTGTTATTTTAGATGCTCCCGGCAATCCTACTAGCCAGGGGTGGTCAGTTGTCACTCCTGAAATGTGGAAGTTTCGCTGGAACATTTCCGACAAAATTCAGGTTAGTGAACCTGATTATTATGGGGACCCTGACTGGTATTTTGATGTCACAAAAAATCTCATAATGAGTGATATTTTTAAGGCGAATCCGGATATAAGCTTATCTAACCTGGCTGCGGCGTCACTTGAACAATATCTGGAAGAACAGCAAATTCTTATCAGGCCCTACGA
This sequence comes from Desulfobacteraceae bacterium, assembly GCA_030592105.1. The sequence goes on along the minus strand of JAUVKE010000406.1, from coordinate 2,316 downwards.
TATGCTGATAGGCTTGCCATGTAATGACCAGCATGCAATCATTTGGGATGCCTTAAGCGTTTCCTGGACGAACCTTGAAATAGCAAATAACGTTACCACAAACAAAATCAAAGCATGGAAAAATACTGAAAAAGTTGATATCAGTGATGAAGATTTTACCAGGCTGCGACAATTGTCAGATAACTTTAACATGGCCCTTAGAGTTAAAGATGACATGACCGATTATGAATATCAGATGTATTACAACCCACAGCAGCCAGGAAGATTTTTTGAGCCAAACGGTACCACTGGCCTGCGGGCAAATCCTGATCATGACTGGTATTTGAGGATAGGCTATAGAGGGCTTATAAATTTAAAACAGCAAAAACTTGATGAGTATAATGAGGCACTTAAAGGAGCATCAGGTGAAAAAGAGATAGATTTAAAAAATAAAATTGAAAATGCAAAAGCATCTATCAGAGCTACTGAAGCTGCTATAAAATGGATTAAAAGGCATGCTGTTGAAGCAAGAGAAAAAATCGCCCAAATGCCTGATAAAAAATCAAAAGAAATATTGGAACAAGTAGCAAAAAACTGTGACTGGATAGCAGAAAACGCTCCCCGTACATTCTGGGAGGCCATGCAATTGTACTGGTTCAGCTTTTTACTTACATATTGTATTGAAACAGTATCTCATACTTTAAGCTTTTTGCCTGATCGTATTTTTTGGCAGTGGTATAAACAGGATGTTATTAAAGAAAAAACCCTCGACAGGATAACAGCAGGTGAAATAATTGCATGCTATGCATCTAAATTTCACGAAATGTCTGGAATACCATCCAGATTTGGGGGACTTGAAAAAGCAGGACAGGGAACCCGGGATTTTTCTGTAATTACAATCGGAGGCCAAAACACAGATGGCAGTGATGCCACAACTGATTTAACATTATTATTTCTTGATGTTTTTGATGGTTACAGATTCCATTTCCCTGATATAAAATTTCGCTGGTGTACCAAAACTAAAAAATCTGACTTCAAAAGGCTTATGGAGATAATCAGATCAGGGATGGGGCACCCTTCCATTAGAAATGATGAAGTTGCCATACCAAGCATGATGGACATGTATGCTCCTGAAATAACTCTGGAGGAAGCACGAAACTGGGCCGTTGTAGGATGCAACAGCCCAGGGTCAACTATTAATTCCAAAGGTGCCCCAAAACGTGATGCTTTTTACCCTAATATTTTAAAAGCTGTTGAATTTGCAATGTTTAATGGTAAAGACCCGGAGGCTGGATATGAATGGGTTAAAACAATAGAAACAGGCGCTCCTGTCAATTTTAAAAATTTTGAAGATTTTTATCAGGCCTGGCTTAAACAATGGGAATGGATTGTCAGAACTGAGGTACGGCTCCGAAATAAATGTAACATTAAATGGAAAGAGACCTGTCGTCGACCCTTCCTAAGCCTCTTATATCGCGGATGCATGGAAACAGGGGATGATATAGTTGAATATAACAAGGCTCCCCTGCTGAGTTTCCAGAGCATTTACGGATGGGTGGATTCCATCGATTCCCTTGCCGGGTTAAAATATTGGGTTTATGAAAAGAAAAAATATACATTACCCCAGCTTATTAAAGCAATTGCAACAGACTGGGAAGGCTTTGAAGAAATGCGAAGAGATTTCAGAAATGCACCCAAATTTGGCAATGATAATGATTTTGCTGATAATATGATGGTCAAGGCAACCAAAGATGTTTATGAAATAAGTTTGAGGAATAAAGATGCAAGGGGTAAGCCTGTTTTTCTCAACGCGCTTCCCATAAGCTGGGTATTCATGGCTGCACCCATGGTGGGCGCGTTACCCAATGGTAGAAAACGTGGCGAGGCATTATGCGATGGCGGGATTAATCCCCATGCTGAATTTGACAAAAGTGGGCCCTGGGCAAGGTTTAAGTCTGCCTTGAAGATTGATCAGGCTAAATTCAAGGCGTATATATACAATCAGAAATTTGATTATGCTACCTGTGCAGGAAATGCCGGTCTTGATAAACTGGTTGATTATACATGGAGCGGACTTATGGCTGGCATGTCACAAATGCAGTTCAATTTCCTTTCAAAAGACCAATTGCTTGCAGCGCAAAAAGAGCCTGAAAAAAATCAAATGCTTTCAGTCAGGGTATCAGGCTATAGTGCTTACTTTGTTCCTTTACCGAAGTTTATGCAGGAGGCTGTTATTGATCGTGTAGACCATAGACTGTAATTTTATTTATTTGAAAAATTACGAAAAGGTTTACCCTATTACCCATGAGATGGGGTAAACCTTTCGTAACTATACCT
>JAUVKE010000322.1 GCA_030592105.1 Desulfobacteraceae bacterium | reverse complement strand
CCAGAGGATTTGGGACCATATAGAAAAAGGATGGAGTTGGGCCGGCCCTCCAGGTAATTTCTCAATTCGGCCATCTCTTTTTCTCTGTTCATAAAAGTAACATCTATTTTAAATTTCATATATGCCAGGGTGATCCAGGTGCAATGATTTTGCCGAGTATATCACTAATCGCTTAAATTTATTGCATAAATTTTATTGCCACTTCTATAAAAGATAGTCTAATAATAACTATTCAGCGTCGCCTATTTAAGATACGCAGCAGATATGATTTGATTAAAACATTTGAAATTGTTTGAACCCATTAGAGAGCGTTAAGAAGTGACTCTGTTTAAAGTTAGGGTGGAAATATGATAATTCAGGTGAGTGGGATTAAACCATATATAATCATTCAATGCAACTGATCCATATCTCAAAGTTTTAAGATTATTATTTATATCGGCGCTTTTATTTCCCCGGCTGTGGTGAAGTGCGTGTTTAAACATTGTTTCAGCCAGGCTTTGTTCCCCCTCCCCTGCTAATAAAATGCCAAAATTATTCAGAGCCATCACATTCGTATCATCAACCTTCAAGGCTTTAATGATAAAACGTGATACAAATAACTCAGGGGGGGCTTGCCGGCCATTTGTTGAAAAAAGGTTTTCTCCCAATGAACCCAGGTCAGCATAAAGCTGGGCAAGGTCTGATTTGTCCGGAATGGAGTTATATCCAAAAAGAAGACTGAAATTTTCAGGCTGAATAAATTTTTCATAGAGTTGAGAAGATTCTTTTTCTTTGATTTCATTATATAATCTTTCCAGCCCTGTTGGGTTTTGCAGATACAAACCAACCAGACTGGATATTTTTTTAGCCTTGCACCCATGAACTGAAAACCGGAGCATCAGCTCCCTGTCACCAAAAATTTTGAACTTTTCATCATATAGTCCAATTTGTCCAAATACCTCTTTACGTATGAAAACGGCATGTGAAGTGATCTGGTAATAAAAAAATAATGGTGGAAAAAATTCCGGATAAGAGCATATGATTTTTTTTGTTTTAGATTCAAATGTATCATTTTCCGTTTCTGTAATCAGCCAGTCCCCATAAAGAGCATCAAGATCCGAATTAGCGTCAAGTATATCAGCCATACAATCCAATGCATCCGTTGCAAAACGATCGTCGGCATTTGCGTTAATAATATACTTTCCCCTTGAAAGTTGTATCCCCCGGTTCCAGGCTTTGTAAACCGTCTCTCTTTTTAAAGTGCGTACGTAGACAATATGGTCGAATTTCGATTTAAATTCATCGACTATCTGTTTTTCATTCTGAGGGGAATTGGAATCAATTACAATGATCTCAAGTCGATTTTTTTTATAAAGGGTTTGATCAATCAGATTTTGCAGTCTGCCATGGATGAAACGCTCTGCATTGTAAGTAGATACAATGGCGGAGACAAGGTATTTATTTAATTCCTCTTTCCTCCCTGCTTTTAATGAAATATTCATCAGCCTGAGTTCTCATTCCTTAAGAGTTTATCAATTTTTTCTTCCGCCTTTTTGTTGCCCGGCTCAATTTCAAGAATACGATGGTAAAGGACTCTTGCGTTTTCAAATTGCTCCATCGACTCAGCAATGTAAGCCACCGCAAACAAGGCCTCCAGATCTTCCGGGACAATTTTAAGCACCCTGTCATAAATTTGCAAAGCATCATCGGGCCGTTTTAATTTTGTAAAATAATAATCCGCCAGTTTTTTCTGAAAAACAATGGAACCATCTTTACTTTTAATTTTAAGTTGTTCATACTCCCCAACGACTTTTTGTACTTCTTTATTCCCTGGTTGTTTTAGATTTGCCAGACTAACCAGAGTCTCGGCGCTCGTCAAATTATGCTGTTCAAGGTAAACTCTGGAAAGAAATATTAAAGATTGGATGTGGTGAGGATCTATTTTAAGAGCATCTTCAGCATACTTTATAGCTTCAGTAACCTGATGCTGTTTTTTTGCAATCTGCGCAAGCTGATACAGGGACTCAACAAAATTCGGATCTTTACTCAGATCTTCCTTGTAAATAGCGATGGCTTCTGCATATTTTTTTTCCTCTATCAATTGTTCCGGCAAAATATGAGCATCATAGGGATGATGCCTGCAGGGTATCTCTGAATCGATGATGATGTTGTTGGCTTTGGCAATAAAATAACTTTCACCACGTATACGCCGCTGAAGGAACCATAATAAATCTTCATTATCTCTGTTCTGCGCCAGGGTATGAATAAAAGGTTTGAGAAGTTTAAGATTCATTACAGAAAAAGACAGATCAGCATACTGAATTATTTCAACACTCCTGCTCTTTGCTGTTCTGAACGCATGTGTAGAAGGTGCGTAATCACCAATGGGAACTATAATCGCAACATCCGGATAAGAAAGGGCACTGTTAATAAGTGCTTTTACTTTTTCCCAGGAGGGGGCAATCCCTTTATCAATAAAAGCGATGAAATCATATTTCCCCTGGGCCATGGTTTCCATAAGCCGGTTTTTCATTGAATCACCTGCCGGGGTAACAAACTCCACATGGCAGGAATCATACAAGGAGGTGCAATTGCTCAAACCTCCCATGGATTCGGATAAACCTGTGCCGTTTTCGGTGATACAAATTCTGGGGGGGCGTATAATGGTATTCTCCGCAAGGGGAATATGCTCATCCGGTCCGTAAGGTTTTAAAATGAATTCCCCGTTTTGTTCAATTGTCACACGGTTGTTTTGCCGCAGCTTTTCTGAAAATTTTTTCCTGTTAATATTCTGGGCAGGCCCGAAAAGGTCAGGACGATATTCTCTGGCTGTGACACTTCCAAAGTGATGGATTAAAACATCATTGGCTACAAGGGACTTATATCCTGCCAAACGAAGCCGAAGAGAAAAATCATCATCACTGAACCCATACCCGCCGTCTCTTCCATTGGTTGGAAGGTCAGGATCCTGTCCACCAATCCGTGTGAAAACAGATTTTTTTATAATTGTGAACATTCCCACCATACGTTCAATAAGAAAATTTTCACCCTGGTGCTCTTTGCTCCGGTCGGCGGCAAATGAGTGGTATTCCTCAATGGTATCGTATTTTGTCTCAAGAGCCTGGGGGCCACTGATATTATTGCACCGTGGGCCTACCTGTCCAATATCAGGCGCAGATTCAATCTGTTTTAATAAATTATCAAGCCAGCCCTCATACACCATTGTATCATTGGTAATCCCGATAATATATTTTCCACGTGCCAGTGAATATATATAATTCCCGTTAGCCTCCACATTACGGTTATCAAAATTCCTGATGACAGTGGTGCTAGAATGAAAACTTTTTACCCATTTAAAATACTCAAAAGTTCCGTCTCTTGATCCATTATCACTAAGGAGCAGTTCGTAAGGCTCTGCCGTATAATTAAGGATACTTTCAACGCACTGTTTAGTATGCTGCAATTTATTGCGGGCTGTAATTGTGATACTCGCTAGAATATTATT
>JAUVKE010000520.1 GCA_030592105.1 Desulfobacteraceae bacterium | reverse complement strand
GGCTTTGTCCGCAACCCAAGTAGGGGCGGATTCTATATCCGCCCTATCCATATTCGCCAAAAATGATACAGGGGCAGAAATGGATTCTGCCCCTACAAGCGGCCCTACTCATTGTATTTACAGATATCAAGTTAATCACCTGCAAAATTTGGAGCTAACTTTTCATTATAATTTTCTTGTTTTTTATGACAGGGCTTCAGGAGTAAGGTACTATTTATTTAGAATTTTACAGTATTTAGATAAACAAATAAATACACTGTCTCCTTCGAATGTTGCCGGTTTTTTGCCTGCAGCAACATTTCGGATGAATTCAATCTGTTCCTTATCTTTAAGATCAATACGCGAATCAATTAACCTGATAATATTATCAGCTATCCCATATATTATAACGGGGCTGTAACATATATCTCCGGCTGTATCTCCACTTAAAGAACCGACCATTCTGGTATGATTTATATAAATTACATTTTGTGGCAAAGAAGTATATCCAAGAATTTCAGAAAAAAAAGTAACGGCTTCCAGAACACCATCAACATCTTCTTTTTCTAAAGAAGCTATGCCATCTTTTGCAATACCATCTATATCAGAATCTTTAAAGGAGAGATCTAATTTTTCAATACATTCCTTTTGTATGCTCTTAATGGAAATATCACGCTTGCTTACAAGCACATCTGAATCATTCAGGATTTTAATAACATTTCTTATGTTCAGCATCTCCTTGACATAAGGACTTTTGCGCAGGACAACATCCTCTATGGTTGTACTATATATTGCAAGTTCATTATCCAGAACCAGTATCTTTCTTTTGGCCTGTTCAACCGGTGATAAAAACAGTTCGAGATCACGTTCCTTTTTTAATGTATACGATGCCATCTCAAGCAGGTTGCTTATAACTTTCTTGTCAATCTTGCGACCGCTGTCCGGAGTACCAATTGAAGCAATCGCTTTTTTTGATAAAGTATCTATCTTTATTTTCTTTATAAGGTTATCTTTAAATGACATCTTTTATCTACTCCTTGGCATTCTATACTGTTAACTGCGGCAGTTTAGGCAAGGCTTTTCCAGTAATTTTTACACTGGTTTTTAACCTGATCAATTATCGTATCAACACTGCTTTTTTCAGCATTTTCTTCCAGCACGGATCTGTCGGCAAAAAGGGAAGAATCGCCTGAAAGCTCGAGCAGCACAGCCTTTACCGAATCCCTGAGTCCATCAAGATGATATCCGCCTTCAAGAATAAAAAGAGTATTTCCTTTGCATACTGTTTCTGCCAGTTCCAGAATTATTTTTGCTAACAAAGCAAAACCTTTGGGCGTTACATTCATTCCTCCCAGAGGATCATTAAAATAGATGTCAAAACCTGCTGACACCAGAATCAGCTGGGGCTTATATTCAAGAACAACAGGCTGAAGAATTTTATGATAAATTTTTGCATACTCCTCATCGCCTGGGCCAGGTGCAAGTGGGACATTTATAGTAAATCCTTTTCCTTTTCCTTTGCCGATTTCAGCAATACTTCCAGTGCCCGGGTAATATGGGAATTGGTGTGTAGAAAAATAAAGAACCTTTGGGTCATCATAAAAGGTATGTTGTGTTCCATTTCCCTGATGAAGATCCCAGTCTATTATAAGGATTCTTTCGAGATTATATTTTTTGATTGC
>JAUVKE010000264.1 GCA_030592105.1 Desulfobacteraceae bacterium | reverse complement strand
TGTACAATGTCCGGGGAGGACGGTTTTGCTTTTGATCTTCTCGCAGCATTATCCCCTTATATAGTTCCCCCTTGATATAGTTTTAATTCTGCCATGTTTAAGAAGTTTGTATATTATATTTCTGATTTTGTTTGTATTAAAGCCGGTTCTTTCTTTTATTTCCAAAAGGCTTATGCCGTTTATTGTTCTTCTTCTGATTATTTTTTCAATAATTGTAATTGCTGCCCGATTTTTACTTTTTGCCGCAGTACCTTTTTTCTCAGCAGGCTTTTTCTCTGGAACCCCGCTTATTTTCTTTATAGCAGCTTTCGATTTTTTTAATCCGGCCGTCTTTTTTTTTGCTGCTTTTTTCTTTGCTTTCTTTTTTGCGGCTTTGGTGCGGGGCAAAGTTTTTTTCGCTGAAACATCAGGCTCGTCATCATCAAGGTCAATCCCAAATACATTAGAAAGGTTGGAATCATAAAGGACTCTGCCGGTTTTTCTTTTAGCTTTTTTGAGCATCTCTTTAGCGCTGTCGGCAACAGCTTCGGATATCAGATCATCAACCTTTACTTTCCTGAGTTTAAAGAACAATCCTGGGTCTTCATCCAGTCTTGCGCCGATACCATACAGAGTTGCGGCAACATGTTTACACATACCGGCCCAGTCCGGGCAGGAACAGGAAAATTTAATTTCTTTCGGAGCAGGAAAAAGCCCTTTGTTTCGGATAGTGAAGATTTCATTTAAAGCCTTTGGAAACTTGCCTGATAAAAGCTTTTGAAGGGAATCAAATTTGCCGCTGCATAATTTTTTCAGATTATCCCAGTTTGTTCCGGAAATTTTTTCTATTTTAACAGTAACCGAATATGGCCTTGAAGCTGATCCCTGAACAAGGGAACTTACTTCTCCCTGTTTCATCTGAAGGTCAAGTACTGCCATGTGACGGACATAACTCCGGCCGCGTCCTATACGATTGCTGAAATCGGCATATTGTTCAAGATTTTTATTCCATGCTTTGCCCCACCAGGTTTTTGCCAGGGCTTTTCCTTCGATGACAACCGGCTTTAAATTAGGATTTTTCTTTTTCAACTGTTTTATCTTTTTTTCAGCCCTGGCTCTTTTTTCACCAACAGATACATATTCCGGAAATCCCCAATAACCCATGATAAAACCTTTCCGTTATAATTTATAGTGTGAGCCTGCAAAGATTTAAAAGCTCATCATTATCCATTTCAGTTATAAGGGTTTCACCTGTGGAGGAAATAATTTTTTTAGATAATGTCTTTTTTTCTTCAAGCATCATATCTATTCTTTCTTCCAGTGTTCCCCTGGTTAAAAACTTGTGAACCACTACATTTTTTTTCTGCCCGATCCTGAACGCCCTGTCTGTGGCCTGATCTTCCACCGCAGGATTCCACCACCTGTCAAAATGGATCACATGATTTGCCTGTGTCAGATTAAGGCCTACGCCGCCTGCCTTAAGTGACAATACCATAAACGGTATATATTGATCACTCTGGAATTTTTCAATGATTTTTTTTCTTTTTCCTACCGGAATACTGCCATGCAGCACAAGCCCCGGTCTTTGAAATATTTGCTCCAGAAAATCGGCTATATATTCAGTTATTTCTCTAAACTGCGTAAAAACAAGGACCTTTTCCCGTTTTTCATAAATAGTCTCACAGATTTCCCGCAGTCTTACAAATTTTCCACTCTCAGCTTCCCTGTAGTCCCCTGTCCCCAGAAACTGATCAGGATGATTGCAAATCTGCTTGAATTTCATGAGGGAGGCCAGGACGAGTCCTTTTTTCTGAATTCCGCTGGTGTCTTTAATGGTTTTTTTTAAATCTTCTATAATTTGTTTATAGAGAACTATCTGTTTTTTACTTAAATCAGCATATGTTTTCATTTCAACTTTGTCAGGAAGATCGGAAATAACCGACTTGTCGGTTTTAAGTCGTCTCAGTATATAAGGACTGATAATTTTTCTCAATCTTGAATAACCATCAGAATTATTTTTCAGCGTTTTGATAAATCTGCCGAATTCAGCCATATTTCCCAGAAGACCGGGATTTAAAAAATCAAAAATAGACCACAGGTCGGAAAGCCGGTTTTCCACAGGGGTTCCCGTCATGACGATTCTGTTTTCAGCTTTTAGTTTTTTTACAGCACGGGTCTGTTTGGTACCGGGATTTTTTATTGCCTGGGCCTCGTCAAGAATAATGTAATTCCATGAATAATTTTTTATTATGTCGTATTTTTGAATAAGAGCATAAGTTGTGATCACAAGGTCGATGGAATTAAAAAACGAATCATTCATATCCTTGACCTTTTTTTCCTGCCCTATACCCGGATGGGCAACATAATATTTAAGGTCGGGATAAAATCGTTCTATTTCATTTGTCCAGTTAGATATCAGGGACGCGGGAATTATAATAAGGTTTGCGTTTCTATCTTTTTGCGGCCGGTTTGATTTTACAACATTCAAAAATCCGAGAACCTGAACTGTCTTTCCAAGGCCCATGTCATCGGCAAGGCATGCGCCAAATTTTAGTGAATGGAGAAAGAAAAGCCAGCTTAGTCCCTTCTTCTGATATTCTCTGAGCTTTGCCTTAAAATCCCTGCCTGGTTTAACAGCCGGGATTAATTTGGGATTTGTCAATTTTTTCATGACAGATTCAAGCCATTTCCCCCTTGATATGGTTACATTCGCGTCTTCTTCATGAATATCCAGAAGTGTTTCAGGCTTAAGCTGCATCCGCAAGGCATCTCTTATACCTATGCCGGATTCCTCCATCATTTCCTGTGCTTTTTCATAGGCATCAATGGTCTTTCTGAGCTTTTCCGGGTCAACTGCCACCCATTTGTTTTTGATAAAGGCAAGTCCTTCTGATTCATCCAGGATTTTTTTTGCCTCTTTAAGAGAGATTTTTGTGTTTCCAAGAAGGAGTTGGGGTTTAAAATCCAAAACCGCATCCAGCCCGAGAAAGGATGGTTTTGTGCCGCCCATACTTATATCCAGCCTGACACCTGAAGATTTGCCCTTCCACCAGTCAGGGATTCTGCACAGGATTCCCGATTCTTCATATATAAAAACTTCATTTAAAAACAAAAGAGCTTCACCGGAAGACCATGCAAGAGGATGGAACAGTTCGCCTGTTTCAACGAGCTGTGAAACAAGTTCGCTTTTTTCTGCGGCCAGAGATACTGTGGAAAGGAGTTCAAGCATCTTTTTACCGCGGCTGCCATATTCCTTAATCGCGTTTTTCAGGGGCAGGTGTTTTGATTTGCCCTTATCATTTAAACCTTTTGAATATGTGGCAAGAAATGCAAACGGAAAGTCATCATCTTTGTTTTCAACCAGGTGAAAAAAGATTCTTCCCGCAAGATGGACATGGGGACTGTAATTCCTGACAAATGCCGCTACTGTCCCATCAAACTTTTTTATCAGTTCTGAAAATGTATCGCGCAGTTCTTCCCATATAGAATTTAAAATTTCCGGATTTAAATATTCACCTCCTGTCATCAGGGGCGCGCTGCTTAAGAGTTCTTCCACTTCATGGTCTGAAATGGTGATTTCAGCTTTTTGCCGAAGGCTTTCCAGATCCGGTGTACGGCTTAATTTTTGGATAAATAACCCTGAAAATCTTCGAAAAAAAGAAAATGACGGAGACAGCTCCACATTTTTATCACAAAACCCGAGTTTCAGCAGCCAGGATTCCGGCTCTGAAGTAAAATTGCCAAACATCTCTTTTTGCATCTGTTGAGTTTTTTTTGAAACAGCCTTGGTGGTATCATTCCATTCAGGCTGCAAAGAACCGTCGGGCATTATAACAAGTTTTAATTCATGGTCCGCCATACTTTTCCTGTTTTATTTTAAGCCTTTGATAAAAACAATATTGCTATGGAAAATAAAGTTGTATGTCAATATAAATTATTATGGCAAACTCAAAAGAAGCAAAAGCAGGAATAAAGATCAATAAACTCCTGGAAGGAGCTGGATGGCGGTTTTTCGATGATGAAAACGAGCCTGCAAATATACAGCTTGCCAAATGTAAAAATTAAAGATGAACCTCTGTACCGGCAGGAAGAAACACGGGAGAAATACCTTGTTTTCTTCTTGACATCACCTACCGCAACTGGCTATATTTATT
>JAUVKE010000454.1 GCA_030592105.1 Desulfobacteraceae bacterium | reverse complement strand
GATCTGATACAGCGTTAACAAACCATGGCATAAGTCTGCCCACTTTTTTTAATAAAAGATTATGCTCATCTCCAAAGTCAAGACATGTGCCTTCTGTGAAATTAACCATTTCAGTCATTTTTCTGGTATTTATGAGACCTGCTTTGGCAGTTATATCATAGGCAGTTGTGTCAGGAAAAGGAAAGAAGAAAGACCACCTGTAACGACCAGGAAGAGATTTGCTCATAAGATTTATTGTTTCCATTAAATCGTCATAAGTTTCGCCTGGAAGCCCTATCATCAAAAAAACAGAGGTATGCAGCCCATATTGCTTTGCAATTTTAATAGCCTCCATGATTTTTTTATTCCCCATTCGCCGTCTTAAAACTTTTAACCTTATTTTACTGCTTCCACTTTCAACACCAAATTTTACGATTTTGCAATTTGCTTCTGCAAGATGTTTTGCCCGCTCCTCATCAAAAAAACCAACATGAGCATTAACAACAAAAGGAAGGGAGCAGGTTTTTTTATATGATTTACAAAAATCAAGGACATAATCCTTATAAAATGTAAACAGGTCGTCATCAAAGATAAAGGTATTGATATTTTTATAATTTTTAAGCAGATATTTGATTTCAGCAATTATATCTGCCAGGTTAAAATGCCTTATGTAATTTAACTCTTTTACACTGCAGGCGAGATCATTCCTGTACTGTGTAACCATCTGGTGATTAAAGCAGTATGTACATGAAAACGGGCATCCTCTTGAAGCCATTAATCCTACCCATCCATTTTTTGAATCGATAATTTTTTGAAAATCGAAAATATCATAATCTTTAAACGGTAGTCTGGTAAGATCAGGAAGGGCGCGCATCGGATTTATTCTGACCTGTCCATTATGGATAAATCCAAGATTTTTTATATCCGCAAATTCTTCTTTATTCTCAATCTTCTCTACAAACTCCAAAAAAGCATCTTCTGCTTCACCCCGCATAATATAATCAAACAGACCGGATTGCAGAATTTCTTCAGGTGCAGCCATTGCATGAATACCGCCGCATACAAGAGGAACAGAAGATATCTCCCGTATCCAGCCGGCAATCTCTTTTGCATATATCCATTGATTTGTTACAACTGAAAATCCCACAAGATCTGGCGCTATCTGTTTAAATCTGCTGATAAATTCTGTTTTTGAAAGAAGCTCATCCATGGCTCCGCAAAACTGCAGAAGATATACATCATGCCCTGCCTGTTTGAGAACAGCCGAAATATGGGCAATTCCATAATTAAACCCAATTTGCGAACCATCATTCGGATAAATAAAAAGTATTTTCATATTATTATAAAATTGTGTTCATAATTTCTCACACATGGTAACGGTTTTATCCGTCATACGGGCAATCCCTTGTGGTTGCCCGATTTCCAAATTTGTGCGTATTGCTCTTGCATGTTTAATGCGTGTAATCAGGTCGTTGGTGTCAAGTGCTGCAGGGTTTGTCAAAGTGTCGACATGAACGATATGAGAACTTTTCTTGCCATAAGCACTCCAGCGCCGTATAAAACGCATATTATTAGAGCCTGCGAAAATTGTAAGGCACGGGATGCTCAATGCCGCTGCAATATGCTGGCATGCGGAATCGTATCCTATAAATTCATCACTGTTTGCAATTAAAGCTGCTATCTCGCCGATTCTGCATTCAACCCCTATGACTCCGTGTTTTATATTATTTGTCTCAAATTGTTCGATAAATGCATGAGACACAGAATATCCATGATTTTCAACAGATTTTAACAAAAAATGTGTATTTTCCAGCTCTTTACTTCCAAATCCTTTATCTAAAAGAATCACTGTATCAGGTTCCTGTAAAAGGGTAATGAGCAGTTTTGCTTCCAAATCTCTTCCAACTTTTTTTCGCTCGTTCCCTCCTACCCCAAAATTTATGACAATTATATTTTCAGCTCCATTATTTTTAAGTGCAGAACAAAATTTTTTTGCCTGTTCAAGGTCATCTTTTTTTGCCCATACCTCAGGATAAGCAAAATCTCTTTTTCCTGTTATTTTATCTAACCATACATTGACAAGTTCAACCATGCTCAATTTATTGTTCAGAACACTGTGTGAGCGGCTGTCGAAAAAAAAATAATTTTCAGGTGAAACATATGGCATAATACCAAGTTGAGAAAGACGGGAATCCGGATCAATCAGAATAAAATTTTCAGGAGATAAGACAGATGTCTCATCCTGGATAATATCGAGTACAAGATGCCAGCTTGATAAGCGAGGGACTAATCCTCCTCTTCTGGCGTATGGTACTTCTTTTAT
>JAUVKE010000329.1 GCA_030592105.1 Desulfobacteraceae bacterium | reverse complement strand
TTTTGGCTGCTGGGTCTGTCAAGGCAAATATAATATTATTATTGATGCAGGTCCGGCAAATTCATCTAATAAATTGATAAATTCATTAAAAGAGATTGGAATAAATCGGCTGGACTACATTTTTTTAACACACATTCATATTGACCATTGCGGAGGTCTCTCAAAAATTCTCGAACATTTTCCCGAGGCAAAGGCCATATGCCATGAAAAAGGGATTAAACATCTTGCAGACCCTTCAAAACTCTGGAAAGGAAGCCTTGAAGTTCTTGGCGAAATAGCTGAATCATATGGTCAGCCAGAATCGATTGATACTGAGAGATTAATACCTCACAATTTATGTAATTTAGAAAATCTGATTATTTTAGAGACACCAGGGCATGCTGTTCATCATCTGAGTTTTTCTTATAATAACAGACTCTTTCCAGGAGAAGCAGGCGGAAATTTTTTTATAATTAATGGCCTGGAATATCTGAGACCTGCAACTCCTCCAAAATTTATCTTTGATGTATGCATGGAAAGTGTTGATAAATTGCTGACCTTAGAAAACCAGCCAGTTTTTTATGTACATTGTGGTTTTGCAGAAAATTCTCATATAATGCTGAACAGATTCCGTAATCAACTGATTCTATGGAAAGAAATAATCAGCAAAGAACTTGCACAATGCAGCGAAAATATTGTTGAAAGATGTGTTAAGACACTTCTGAGGCACGACCCAAACCTCGCAGCTTTTAATTTATTTGATCTGCATACTCAAAAACGTGAAAAATTTTTTATCACCAATTCCATAAAAGGATTTACAGAATATTTACAGACCGTCACATAAATAATTTCACTGCGTTATCGGTCGTCGGAGTATTACAATACGCTACAAAAATAACAAAACATCCCTTACGCAGAATTTTAACCGGACACTACTGTGTTAAATTAAGTCTATCCCTTATTTCTAATACTTTTTGAATAATATTATTAGATGTAATTCCATATTTTTCCAGCACAACATCTCCAGGTGCAGACGCACCAAATTGAGAAATTCCTATTACAGCACCATCATTTCCCACATACTTTTCCCACCCCATAGTAGTGCCAGCTTCTATTGCAACACGCGTTTTTACCTTTGGCGGCCGAATTCTATTTCTATAACTTGCTGATTTTTCCTCAAACATTTCCCAGCTTGGCATACTTACTACTCTGGTTGGAATTCCCTTTTTTGCAAGCTTTTCCTGAGCTTCAACAGCAATATGCATTTCTGAGCCTGTGGCAATAAGTATTGCATCAGGATTACCATCGCAATCTGACAGAATATATGCACCTCCGGAAAGATTTCCCGCCTGACTAATTCTTTCCAAAACAGGAAGCTTCTGACGGCTTAAAATTAAAGCAACCGGTCCGCTGGTCTTTTTGATGGCTTCATGCCAGGCATCTGCCGTTTCTTGTGCGTCCGCCGGTCGGATAACAGTTAAGCCCGGGATTGCGCGAAGTGAAGTGATCTGTTCAACTGGCTGATGAGTTGGACCATCTTCTCCAACTGCTACGCTATCATGGGTAAATATATATATTAAAGGAAGTTTCATAATAGATGCAACACGTATTGAAGCACGCATATAGTCAGCAAAAACAAGAAAAGTTCCGCCATAGGGACGGACGCCATTATGAAGGAACATCCCGGACATAATTGCGCCCATAGCATGCTCTCTGACTCCAAAACGAATATTACGACCTATGTATGAATTCTTTTGAAACTCAGGAAAAGAATTCATATATGTTTTGTTGGAAGGCGCCAGGTCTGCTGATCCCCCGATTAACGTTGGAAGTTTTTCAGCAATGGCATTTAAAATTTTACCAGATGCAGCGCGAGTTGCTACAGGGCCATCTTCCGGTTTAAATTTAGGAATAATCTCATCCATACTTCTTCCTATAAAACCACTCATAGCATCAAGCCAGTCCTTAGATAATTCAGGATATTCTTTTGTATATTCCAGATACATTTCTTTCCATTTTGATTCTGCTTTTTCGCCTGTTGCCATACGCTCTGAAAAATATTCTGTAACTTCTTCAGGTACATGAAATGAGAGATCCTCTGGCCAGCCAAGATTTTTTTTAGTCATTCTAATCTCATCAACACCCAAGGGAGCTCCATGGGCATCTGCTGAATCCTGCTTGTTTGGGCTGCCAAAGGCAATATGCGTACGCAACATAATAAGGGATGGCTTCTCATTTTCAGTTTTTGCTGCAATAAGAGCATCAGATATTGCATCAGTATCATTACCATTATCAACAGTTATAACGTGCCAGCCATATCCTTTAAAGCGGGCACCAACATCCTCCGTAAAAGTTATATCTGTGTCACCTTCAATTGAAATTTTATTATCATCATAAACGCAAATCAGTCTGGAAAGACCAAGATGTCCGGCAAGAGATGCAGCTTCATGGCAAATTCCCTCCATCATATCTCCATCTCCACAAAAAACATAAGTATAATGATCAACAATATTAAATTCAGGTTTATTAAAACGGGCTGCAAGGTGACGTTCGGTCATGGCCATTCCAACAGCATTACCAAAACCCTGACCCAATGGACCGGTTGTTGTTTCAACTCCAGACGTATGTCCATATTCCGGATGTCCAGGAGTTTTGCTTCCCATTTGTCTGAAATTTTTTATATCGTCTAAGGTTAGACCGTACCCGGAAAGGAACAGCAGACTGTATAAAAGCATAGATGCATGGCCGCCTGAAAGAACAAAACGATCTCTGTCAAACCAGTCAGGATTTTTGGGATTATGCTTTAGTATCTTTGTCCACAAAACATATCCGGCAGGTGCAAGCCCCATAGGTGCACCAGGATGGCCTGAATTAGCCTTTTGGATAGCATCCATAGAAAGTGTACGGATAGTATTTATACCAAGTGTATCAATTTTTTTTATGGCATTTTTTTTATTCATTTATATTTTCTCCTGAAATGTCAAAACTCAACAGTTTAAAAACTCAAAATTTATTATTTTTTATGCAAACTCGTCATTTTTGAAAATTTATAATCCACGCATCCATTCCGGCCTTAATTCGATTTCACCCGCAAGTGCAGCATCAATAAGTTTCATGGTAGATTCTTTTTCTTTGGGAAACCTGGCCCTGATAGGAAGATAGTTTGACGCATGATTAGCATGAAAAAGTCCACGAGATAAATTAGTCGCTTCAATCATAGCCCTTAATTCTTTAAGCATTTCCTCAGGTTCTAAAAGCACAAAATCCCCTGCTTTATACTGCTTATACAAAGGTGCTTTCGGATAAATCATGAGACTTAAAGCTCCAACATATTCCGGATCTATTTCACTAAGTACTCTTCCTGTTTCCTTTGCATGGATCATTGATCTGGAAGCTTGTGCTATGCCGAGAAGTAC
>JAUVKE010000438.1 GCA_030592105.1 Desulfobacteraceae bacterium | reverse complement strand
GGCAGCGGGAGGCTGAATCTATTTAAAAGGATTGAACATCATAAAAGAAAGAGCAGAAAGAAGCACTGGCATGTTGATTATATAAAAGATGCCTTTCGACTAAATGCTGACATCCCCATAGTTACAGAAAGAGAGATTGAATGTATTTTAGCTGGAAAGATGAAAGAACTTGGCGGAGAGGGGATAAAGGGATTCGGCTCTTCGGACTGTAATTGTGAAAGCCATCTTTTTTTCTTTAAAACCAGCCCATTATTAAGAGAAGATTTCTGGGATATAATTCTTGAGGAAAGGTTTTCTGATGCTATTGGTCCACAGTTTAAAGATTCATGGTTAACCAATGCACTGTGGTGACTTCACATGCAGCTTCGTTCTTAATAGTAGAAAGGGGTAAAATGAAGATTTGCCCCCTTTGTTTTCAATTCTAACCCATGGAAATATCAAGCGGAAACCATTATAAAATCCTGTCAACCGTAAACTGTGATCTGTAAACCGTGAACTGTTACAAAATGAGTTTGTAAATTTCTGATAATATAAATTGCTATAGAGTTTAAGATAATGATTTTGGGAAGGCTATAATACTCTGACGACCGATAACGCACCCAAAATCTTTATCTTGAGGGCTATAAAACTTTTATGCAACGCCTGATGGGCTCCATGTTAAAGCATCTATTCATGCATCAGTCAAGCTGAAAAGCACGTTCCCCATGAATAGCAGTATCAAGGCCTATAATCTCATCATCCTTTTCAACTCTTATACCCCCTGTAATCAGCTTTGTAACATAAATTACAATCAGGGTTCCAATGCCCGAAAATACTGCTGTAATAACAATGGAAAGAGCCTGGATTCCAACCTGTTTTGGATTTCCATAAAAAAGACCGGAGGCTCCCGAAGTAACAAAAGGGGATGCAAATAGTCCCGTTGCCAGGGCGCCCCACATACCGCAGATTCCATGAACACCAAAAACGTCAAGGGAATCATCATATCCTATTCGATGTTTTAAAATAGAAACACTAAAAAAACCGATAAGACCTGCAACAAGTCCGATTATTATAGATGCAGGCATGGTAACAAATCCAGCTCCAGGAGTAATACCTACAAGGCCTGCAACCGCACCCGATGCTATTCCGAGCAGGGTCGGTTTTTTGGTGTGAATCCACTCCCCCATCATCCAGGCAATACCTCCCATGGCGGCTGACGTGTTTGTTACAAGAAAGGCTGATGCGGCAATTCCATCAGCTGCAAGAGCGCTTCCTGCATTAAATCCGAACCATCCAAACCAGAGAAGACCGGCACCAAGGGCTGTTAGGGTAACACTTGACGGAAACATGGCTTCCTTGCCGTAACCGTGCCGTTTACCCAGAACAAGGCAGAGAACAAGGCCGGCAACACCTGCATTGATATGAACCACATTTCCTCCGGCAAAATCAAGGGCGCCAATTTTGTCTAAAATTCCACCTCCCCATGCCCAATGACACACAGGAGTATAAATAAAGGTGACCCAGAGAATTGTAAAAACAATCCAGGATGAAAATTTCATTCTGTCAACAACCGCACCCAGAACAAGGGCAACGGTGATACATGCAAAGGTCATTTGAAATACAATAAAAAGGTATTCAGGAATAGTTCCACTGATACTGTTAATTGAAACACCATTTAAAAAAAATTTTTCAAGACTACCGATCATGTAATTGAGATCTGTCCCGAATGCCAAAGAGTAACCCCAACCGACCCAGATAACACTGACAAGGCAGTAGGTGATAAAAGTCATTGCAAATGTATTTAAAAGGTTCTTTGATCGGGACATACCTCCGTAAAACAGGGCAAGTCCTGCGGGGGTCATCACCATAACCAGGGCGGTTGCAACAATAATCCAAGCAGTATCCCCGGTATCAAAGGGATTTTCTCCGGCAAAGGCCGAGGCAAGGGGAAACAATATCATAATTGCAGTTAATCCTGTTGTTTTTAATTTCATTCAATCCTCCATAAAATGTATGCTTAAAATATTAAATTACAAATTTTTAGATAAGTAGTATTATTTTAGGATAGATGCAATAGATGTACCATTATTTTTCTGCAATATAACTTGTTGATTTTAAAGGTTGTTTGTTTTAATCACGGTTATCCAAAAAAAGAAAACTTAACAAATTTGTAATTTTTTAAAAAAAGAAATTACAAATTTGTTATAAACCTTAAGATAATTATTTTGGGAAGGATAGAGGGAAAAAGAAGTATTGTAATACTCCGATGACCGATAACGCACCCAAAATCTTTATCTTAAGGAACGGGGCTGAAATAACTTCCACAAGTAGGCGCAGAGATTTGGTCAGGTTCGAAAGATATGGGTCAAAAAAATAAAAAATATGAGTCAAATGATCAGCGTCAGTTATAATACCCGCCGAACGACAATTAAAATTCCCGAAAT
>JAUVKE010000428.1 GCA_030592105.1 Desulfobacteraceae bacterium | reverse complement strand
ATTTTATTGATTGTAGTGTGCGCAATAACCAGGGGACACCTTTGGCGTTACTGAGCTTTCCTGCATATATTAATTGTACCGGATCAGGTTTGGGCTTTGAATTAAAATTAAACAGAAGTTCGTTATAGCCGGCACCGGCAATAATAATTTTTTCAGGAGCCAGATCGTAAAGGTTAATAATTTCATTTTTTTGTGCTTTGCTCAAAGCCATTACAATGTCGATTTTCCGGCATCCGGTTAAAACTCTTTCCTGAAGATGAGGACAATTCTGAAATTGTCTCAAATCCGAACCATGACAGGTCGTTACCATGGGAATATCTGGAAAAAGTTGTCGAGCCATAGAGCTGATAATCCATAGATGGTGGCTGTGAATAATATCAGGATTAAATTTGTGAACAGCATTATGAAGTATTTTGGAGAAAGCCTTTTCATATTCGCAAAGATCTTTTTCAGAAAGATCACAAAACCGGGTACTTTTATATGGCATTATGTCACTCATGCCGGGGATATGATAGGAGATATCAGCATTACGAAAATTTACAAACATGGATTTATTCTGCTCAATGCAGTTTATATCATTACAACCATCCGAACAGACCCCCGCAATCAGATAATTATCATAACCACAAGCATCTGCTTCCCGAATCATAGCCTGCAGATATATTCCACTGCCAGTTGAATCCGGTCTTTGACTGAGCAAATGAAGAATTTTCAGTTTTTTCAAGTTAACTCCACAGACAATCTATCTTTAGTCCCCGTTCCTAAAGAACTACAGGTATCAAGAAATAATCTTTCGGGTTGATTAAATTGATAGGGCTGCTCTATGAGCCTGTTCAATAGCAGATAGTGCATCTTCAGGCTTATCCGCATCTCCGATTACAAAAAAATCATATTTACCTCTTCTTAACTCATCTGCCAGGGACTTGTCGGATCTGGCGCCTACAGCCCATACAATTGTATCAATCCCCTGGATAAGACTTTTTTTACCATTTTTTTCAATTAGTGCGCCCTGGTTGTTTATCTTTATAAATTTCGTACGTTTCATCAGGGTAACACCCAGGGTATTTAATCTTTCCCTTAAATAAAATCTGCTTATGGGGCCCATGTCTATGGCAAAGTTCTTTAACTGTTCTACAACAGTTATTTTTTTTTCCTGACAAGCCAGATAATAGGCGGTTTCCAGGCCAACAGAGCCCCCGCCGATAATCAGAACATTATTGCCTGTGTCAGTTTTGTCACCGAGTACATCCCAAGCTGTTACAGTTTTTATTATGCTGTTTTCAGTATCAGGTATTACCGGAATCGAGCCTGTAGCTACAATAATAACATCCGGAGATAAGCTGTTAATGGTTTTAATATCTGCTTTTTTCCCTAAAACAGTATCGACCCTTACCCGTTTTAGCTGATAGGAAAGATAATCTATCTCTTCCTGCAGCTCTTTTTTGAAAGGTATTTTTACAGCAAGATTAAGCTGGCCGCCAAGTTTATCCGATTTTTCAAACAGGGTAACTGTATGGCCTCGTTCTGCGGCAATTCTGGCGGCTTCCATCCCTGCCGGTCCTCCACCTGCAACCAAAACCTTTTTTTTCTTTTTGGCAGGTTTAAGCAGGAGTTCAGCCTCTCGACCTGCCCGTGGATTTACCATACATGTTACATAAGAATCTTTTCCATCATCTTTTCCCGGCAGAATTGTTTTGTTTATTCTATCTATGCAACCCTGATTACAGGCTACGCATTTTCTTATGTTTGGCAGATCGTTCTGCTTTGCTTTATTGGGAAGCTCCGGATCAGCAATAAGAGGTCTTCCCATTGCTATAATATCTGCCAGGCCTTTTTCCAGAATTTCTTCGGCGAGTTCAGGATTATTTATTCTTCCGGCGGTTATAACAGGAACTTTTGATATTTTTTTAATTTCACCTGCCAAATGTGCATAAACCCCTCTTGCTTCCATCATCGGAGGAATGGTTGTTTTGGAAGCGCCGTAAGCTCCTGCTGAAACACTTATATAATCTGCGCCAGCCTCGACCAGATATGGGACTACGCTTTTTGCATCTTCAATAGTAATACCATCGGGAGCAAAATCATCTCCATTGATACGAATCCCCACAGTAAAGTCATGCCCAAGTTGCGATTTTATCTGTGAAATGATTTCACAGGGGAATCTTGCCATGTTTTCATAGGTTCCGCCGTAGGAATCTTTTCTTTTATTTGAGTATCCGGATAAAAATTCACTAATCAGATATCCGTGTGCTCCATGGATTTCAACGAGATCAAACCCTGCATTTTTTGCTCTATGTGCAGAGTCAGTAAACTGTCTGACCAGGCAGGCAATCTCTTTGATGGTTAGTTCCCTTGGTATTTCTTTGGAAATGCGACATGGAACAGGGGAGGGCGCAACAAGATCCTTGCCGGCAAAATCTGCTATTCCCTGGGCACCTGTATGAACAAAATGGGTCCCTATTTTAGCTCCGGCTTTTTTTACAGGTTCTGT
>JAUVKE010000064.1 GCA_030592105.1 Desulfobacteraceae bacterium | reverse complement strand
GTAACTATTCAGCGTCGCTGATTTAAGATAGGCAGCAGGTTTAATCAGATTATACCTGTTGCCGTGGTGGTCAATGATTTAAACGCCCCCACCACATCACCAACCGTAGGGGCAATCCCTTGTGGTTGCCCATTGTTGATGATTGTTCCACCTTTCGGGCACCCACAAGGGGCGCCCCTACGGATTCAACGATTCCATGAAAATGATTGGCTGTTATGGCGTTACCAAAAAACATGGAATTTCAATTAGTTGCATGCTTAATTTAAAACGTTGTTACTTAGAAGCTAATCAGATCATACTTGCTGCGTATCTTAAACCACCGATGCTGAATAGTTACGATGAATTAAGGAATTCTACTAATTTATAGAATGTCATTAACCGCTATCTCATTTTCGTATTTTGTTGTGCCCGACAGGGCATGCTGGTTATATGAACCCATAGCAGACTTTGTTTTTAATGAATGAAGATTGGTATATTTATATTGAGGAGGGGATTTAAATGAAAAAAATTGAGGCTATTATTAAGCCATTTAAACTGGATGATGTTAAAGAGGCCTTAAACGAAATTGGAATACAGGGTATGACGATCACCGAAGTAAAAGGGTACGGCCGCCAGAAAGGTCATAAGGAAATTTACAGGGGAGCAGAATATGTAGTTGATTTTATACCGAAAATAAAAATCGAACTTATTGTGGCAGATGAAATGGTACAAAAGGCATCTGACACGATTGAGGAGGCTGCCAATACAGGTAAGCTTGGGGATGGTAAAATTTTTATTTTACCGGTTGACGATGCTGTTCGTGTTCGTACAGGTGAAAGGGGGACCGAAGCCATATAATCTCTCAATGAAAACTGTTAATTTTTCCTGTTCCCCGTCAGGTTTATAAGAAAATGATGAATTATGAATGATGAATTAAGGAATTCGACTAATTTATAAAATGTCATTAAGCGCTATCTCATTTTCATATTTTGTTGTGCCCGACAGGGCATGCCGGTTATAAAAGGGTTTTTATGAATTTTGCAAAATTGTAATTTTTAGCCAAGAAATGTTGCAAAAATGTATTTTGATTTTAACGCAAACCCTATTATTTCGCTTGCTATATGAATTGTAGGATAATTATCAGATGTTAAAATTCGGCACAAGGCTATAGTGAGGAGATAATACTAAAGAGGCAAAGCCGCAGTTGTCAGTTATTAGTTGTCAGCACTGGAGGATAGGAACGAGATTCAGAAAAAGATTTTGCCAGGTTTCTGCAATATTCAAAAGGTTCTTGTGGAGAATTAAGAACACAAATTTATATTGATATGCTTTTACTGACAACTGAGAACTGATATCATATAACGACTTTCTTGTTTTTTGTGACAGAAAACCAGGAGTAAAGTACTAATTGTATATCTCCCACTGGTAATGGTATGCAATTATTTGTCTGATGGCCCATGGCGCATGAGCTTTGTGGCACGAATAATGCAAAAGCAGTATCATAAATGGTGTCCCTGAATATATTATTGCCATGTTTCAGGGGAAATTGTAATTTACGTTTCAGCCGAAACAACCTGGACCGTGTGGAATCAGCTGATGATTCAGCTGCTGGGTACAGGGGTTGCAATTTTGATTGCGGCAGTTGGAACCTGTATAATATATTTTATAGTGGAAAAGACCGTTGGATTCAGAATGGATGAACAGCACGAAATGGAAGGCCTGGACCAGTCACTGCATGGTGAACATGCTTATGGTTTTGTCCATTCAGGTCTGTCAGCTTAAAAAAATACAAATTTGTTAAAGTATTATTTAAAAAAGGAGGATTATTTTATGACCCCAAAAGAAGTTTTAAAAATGGTAAAAGAGAGTGGGACAAGGGTGCTGGACATCAGGTTTATGGATTTCCCAGGAATCTGGCAGCATTTTACAGTTCCAGTAAGCGAACTTGATGAATCAACATTTGAAGATGGGTACGGTTTTGACGGGTCGAGTATCAGGGGCTGGCAGCCCATTGATGCAAGTGATATGCTCGTGATACCGGATCCTTCAACTGCAAAGATGGATCCTTTTTTTAAAGAGCCCACCCTTGTTATGATTGGAAATATCTTTGATCCGATTACCCGTGAAGCCTATTCCCGTGACCCACGGTACATTGCTCAAAAAGCCGAAGCTTATCTTGCAACCACTGGGATTGGTGATACCGCATATTTTGGTCCTGAAGCGGAATTTTTTATTTTTGATGATGTCCGTTTTGAGTCAAACAAAAATTCTGCTTTTTACGCAGTCGATTCAGTGGAAGCAGCATGGAACACAGGCCGGGATGAAGAGCCCAATCTGGGATATAAACCCAGGCATAAAGAAGGGTATTTCCCTGTTCCTCCCACCGATAAATTTCAGGATCTTCGTACAGAGATGCTTCTTACCCTGGAAGATATAGGAATAGATGTTGAATGCCAGCACCATGAAGTTGCCACGGCGGGCCAGGCTGAAATTGATATGCGTTTTAAGCCTCTGGTACAGATGGGTGATCAGCTTGTATGGTTTAAATATATTTTGAAAAATGTAGCTTATAAAAATGGACATACTGTTACATTCATGCCTAAACCGCTATTTGAAGATAATGGTACAGGTATGCATACCCATATAAGTATATGGAAGGATAATAATCCTGTTTTCGCGGGGGATAAATACGCAGGTGTTTCCCAGGAAGCCCTTTATGCCATAGGCGGAATTTTAAAACACTGCAAAGCTCTTTGCGCGTTTACCAATCCCACAACCAATTCATACAAAAGACTTGTCCCGGGCTTTGAAGCACCTGTAAACCTTGCCTATTCAAGCAGAAACAGGAGTGCCGCTGTCCGTATTCCCATGTATTCAGCATCACCAAAGGCAAAGCGTATAGAGTTCAGGACTCCTGATCCCTCCTGCAATGGTTACCTGGCTTTTTCTGCACTGCTCATGGCAGTACTTGACGGAATTGAGAATAAAATTGATCCTGGCGATCCTCTTGATAAGAATATATATGATCTCCCACCGGAAGAACTGGCAAAGGTGGAATCTGCGCCGGGATCCCTTGATGAAGCCCTTGCCGCCCTCAGGGAAGATCATGAATTTCTTTTAAAAGGGGATGTTTTTACAAAGGATGTTATTGATATGTGGATTGATTACAAGCTTGAAAATGAAGTGCATCCCGTTAAACTTCGCCCCCATCCCCACGAGTTTTTCCTTTATTATGATATATAGGGTTGGCCTGAGTTTAAACTTTTAAAGATATGCTTCAGGTGCGATTTGATTAAAATCATGATTTAATCAGATTATGCCTGGAGCAATATATTGATGAAACTCGATGCGCTCAAAGAATTTTTAAATTTCACCATGGCTCTGTATTGAATAGACTGATTTTAGGCGCTGTTTTTTCCCGCATTGTCCTGAAGAATTCTGAATCCAATAAAAATATAGTGAATTCCCGATATTACGGTTAGCCCTGTGGTGATCCCCATAATAACCAATTGTGTTGTGTTGTGGCCATTACTTTTCAGGAGGCACAAAAGGATTGTTGCAAGCTGGGCAACGGTGGTGCACTTGCTGATAATGCTCGGTTTAATTGTAAAGTCTGTTTTTGTTATTATGAAAAATACAATTCCCAGCAATATTATAATATCACGGGTGATTACGATTATGGTTAGCCAGTTGGGAATTATTCGGAGGATGGCAAGGCTTATAAATGCAGCTGTCAGGAGTAATTTGTCAGCTATGGGATCAAGATAAGCGCCCAGTTCCGTGCGTTGATTAAAATATTTTGCTATGAAACCGTCAACGCCGTCACTTATGGCTGCTATTGCAAAAACCAGAAAAGCCTGAAAAAAAAGTTGCTCTATCAGTAAAATAACAAAAACAGGGGTTACCAGGATTCTGGCAATGGATATTATATTCGGTATATTTATTGGATTGTTTGATTGTTTCACTGTAAATCTGCGGAGGTCTGTTCAGGAATAAGAGCGATTTTTAGAAAATTTTCTGATATCTCGACGATATTTATGCTAAATGAATTAAAGGATTTTACGCTCAGGGCATCTGCAAGTTTTTTTGCATTTCCCGCAAAATTGACAGCAATTGTTGCTTCATCAGATTTTATCTGCTTTATCTGCATTAAGGATATATCCTGCAGGGTTTGCAGACCCTTACGAAATAGTACAAAATTTATAAGGTTATTTGTCCCTTGAACCATGATTTCAATTTTAGAAGAAACGTCTGTTTTGTCTTGTTCGATTGCAGCTATTTGTGATGCAAGTTTTTCCCCTGCCAGAAACCCGGCTTTTTTGAGTGCTTCTTTAATCCCGGTTTCTTCGTCCATGTTTGTTGATTCCGCAGCCTGGGTTACTCTTCCCATGAGTTCGCCGGATTCTGTTTTAATAGCCCGCACCGAGACAATCCCTTTAAAGGAGTTGATGTTTTTTTTTGTAATACTCTCGGTTTTAAATCCCATTGCCTCTCCGATCACTATGATTTCTGCATTTAACTTGGAGCCTATCTGTATGGCCAGTTTGTCATCCATATACGAATGACTCGGGACATCTTTTTCATTAAAAAGGGGGGACTGAAGATTATGCGTTACAATATGAAATCCTTTTTTTCTCATAATGTCGGCCAATCCTGCTTCTCCGGCAAGGCTGACAGGTGTAAAAGGCTTTTCCCACCAGCAAATTGTTTTCCCGTTTTTTCCTTTAATTTCAGAAACAAGGAACAAAACAGAGAGCAAATTATTGTCCATGGGAATTATTCCCGCAGTTTCAAGTTCATGCCTGACCCTGGGGATAGAAACAGTCGCCTGTATCATTACTTTGTATTTGTTTTCAAAAGTAAACTCTGTTAATACTTTGTACTTATTGATGAATTTATCTGCATGTTCCGTCAGTAATTTATTCAGGGCCGCAAAATTAGAGCCAAAAGAAGAAAAAGGAATAAGGTCTGCTGTAACCAGCTCAACAGCGGCAATAAGACCCTTTGAAATAGCTTTTTCCCGTGCTGCCATCGTATCCATATCATTGCAAAGACTTGTGCCGATCACTTTAAGAGTTGCTGTTTCATTTTTTTCTTCCGCAAGAAGATCCGTAAGGGGAAAAAATGCCATCAAAAATAAAATAAAGAGCGCATGTATGGGTTTATTTAAGAAAAAAATCATGTTATCCTTTAAGATTTTCTGGCCATGGCAAAATCTGCAATATCAATGAGAATTTTTCTGGTTTCTGAATCCTTGAATAGTAAAAGAGCCTTTTGTGCTTTAAGTACATGCTTTAAAGCCTGTTTTTCAGTATACTCAATGCTTTTATTCTTTTTTAATACTTGCAGCAACCTTTTAAAATCGTCATCAGAAAAGTTTTTGTTCAGAATGATTTTTTTAATCATTTCTCTTTCTTTTGAATCGGCTGTTTTATAGGCGTATATAACGGGGATGGTCAATTTTCCTTCTCTTAAATCCGCCCCTGTTTTTTTTCCTAAAGTTTCAGAGCTTGAAGTATAATCGAGTAGATCATCGGCCATTTGAAAGGCAAGTCCCAGGTTTGCTCCATATGTGGCAAGAGCTTCAACTTTTTCATCTGATGCGTTGGCGATAATCGCCCCGGCACTGCACGCACCTTGAAAAAGAGCAGCTGTTTTACTCCATATAATATTCATATAGACCTCTTCGGAGAGATCTACTATCCCTTTTGATTGAAGCTGGAGCAATTCCCCCAGGGACATTTCCTCAGTTATTTTGGCTATGATTTTTGTTAATTCAAGCTTCCCCGTTTCAGCGGTGATTGTAAGGGAGCGTGCAAGAAGAAAATCGCCAACAAGGACTGCTGCTGAGTTGCCCCATATTAAATTTGCCACAGGCTTCCCCCTTCTTGTGGATGCACCATCTACGAGATCGTCATGTAAAAGGGTGGCCGTGTGTAAAAGTTCAAAAACAGTGGAAAATGTTTTATCGCTGCTCCCCTTGTAGTTGCAGAGTCTTGCCGATAAAATCATAAGAAGGGGTCTTATTCTTTTGCCTCCGGGAAAAATTATATGTCTGGCTATTTTATCAACAAGATCGAAGTGGGGGCTCAATTGATTTTCAAGAGCCGCTTCGATATCGGCAAGATCATTTTTTACTTTATCAAGTATTTTTTTTTTGAGTGTGGTCATCTTTGAGTCTGTTTGTCAGGTAGTGCCTGAACAAAAAATTTTATTTCTAAACAGGCATTATAGAAAATGCTAAACAAAATAATTAAAAAAAGGTCGATGATATTGAAAAATTAAATTTAAAAAGTTATATAATTTCTTTAATGCTTCTTCAATCTTTTTATTTTTTTATAAATAACATGTTTTGGAACAAGGAATAACAATTTATGGCAAAAATACCGGCAACCGCAATAACACCGACCAGGGCCCAGGATTATCCCCAGTGGTATCAGGCGGTGGTCAAAGCTTCTGATATGGCTGAAAATTCATCTGTTAGAGGATGTATGGTAATAAAACCCTGGGGGTATTCGATTTGGGAAAATATAAAAAATGTAATAGATGATATGTTTGACCAGACAGGGGTGAAAAATGCGTATTTCCCTTTGTTTATACCCCTTTCTTTTTTGGAAAAAGAGGCTGAACACGTTGAGGGGTTTGCAAAGGAATGTGCAGTGGTAACACATCACAGGCTGGAGCAGTCTGCAGGTGGCGGACTTGAACCGGCGGGGAAACTTGCTGAACCATTGATAGTTCGTCCTACTTCTGAAACAATCATAGGAGATTCTTTTTCAAAATGGATTTCCAGCTACAGGGATCTTCCCATGCTGATAAACCAGTGGGCAAATGTGGTCAGGTGGGAAATGAGAACCAGGATATTTTTAAGAACAACTGAATTCCTGTGGCAGGAAGGGCATACTGCACATTGTACAGAAGAAGAGGCTGTTAAAAGAGCAGACATGATGCTGGACATTTATGCAAAATTTGCTGAAGAATATCTTGCACTCCCTGTAATAAAAGGGAGAAAAAGCCCTGCGGAGAGATTTCCCGGGGCAATTGATACTTTATGTATAGAGGCGATGATGCAGGATAAGAAAGCCCTTCAGGCAGGGACCTCACACTTTCTTGGCCAAAATTTTGCAAAATCTTCCAATATTAAATTTCAAACCCGCCAGGGTTCCGAAGAATACGCATGGACAACATCGTGGGGCGTTTCGACCCGCCTCATAGGGGGACTTATTATGGCGCACAGCGATGATGACGGCCTTTTGCTTCCTCCGAAAATTACCCCTTCCCATGTTGTTTTGCTTCCCATTATAAAAAAGGAGGGGGATAATTCCATGGTTATGGAATTTACTGAAAATCTGGCAAAAGAACTTCGGGAACAATTCTATCATCACAAAAGGATAGGTGTTGAAATAGATAAACGGGATATAGGGGGTGCCAGGGGATGGGACTGGATTAAAAAGGGGATTCCCCTGCGTGTGGAAATAGGCCCCCGTGATATAGCCGCCAACTCTGTTTTTGTAGGGAGAAGGGACAAGGATCGCAGGGATAAGGAATCGTTTAAAAGGGATCGTTTTGTTGGGGAAATTACTAAAATTCTTGATGAAATCCAGGAAAATATGTTTGACAGAGCCCTTTGTTTTAGAAATGAAAATACCAAAAAAATAAATGAAAAAAAAGATTTTGGGATTTTTTTACTCCAAAGGATCAGTTAAAACCTGAAATTCACGGAGGCTTTGTCCTGTCCCACTGGTGCGGGGCAGAAGAATGTGAAGCAAGGATAAAAGAGGAATTGAGCGTTACTATTCGCTCCATCCCCTTTGAAAAAAATGAAGACCATGGCAAATGTATATATTGCAAAAAATCTTCCGACAAAAGGGTTATCTTTGCAAAAGCCTATTGATTGGGCTTTGTTAAGCAGAAGGGAAAGTTCCTTGTGGTTGCCCTTTGTTGACTCTTTATGGTATGGGAATATTAAACAGCATAGTAAAGTGTTATTTTTAAGGTGACCATTGAATATTTTTAAAAAAAACATTTTTGGTACCACGGGGTCACCCCTGCAAATTCAACATTTATCACCCCAGGGCAATCCCTTGTGGTTGCCCTGGGGATTTTTTGTGATCTATGATTCGCATTAACGACATACTCGACAAATTTCTGGAAAATAACCCCGGCTCTGAAACGGATATGATAGATCGGGCATATGTTTATTCAGCAAGTGTTCATGATGGTCAGATGAGACTTTCCGGGGAGCCGTATCTTTCCCACCCCCTGGAGGTGGCCGGGATTTTGGCAACACTTAAGCTGGATGCCGGGAGTATTGCGGCTGGGCTTTTACACGATGTGGTGGAGGATACCCACGCCACAATTGACGAGATAAAGGATATGTTCGGCAGTGAAATCACCCATATCGTATCCGGGGTAACTAAATTAAGTGGTATTTCTTTTGATACTTCCCATCAGCGCCAGGCTGAAAATGTCCGAAGAATGATCCTTGCAATGGCTGACGACATAAGGGTTATTCTTGTTAAGCTGGCTGATCGTATCCATAACATGAGAACTTTGCAGTTTCATAAATCAGAAGAGAAAAAAAAGAAAATAGCCAGGGAAACTTTGGATATTTATGCGCCCATTGCAGCACGTCTCGGGATGTATAAAATAAAAAATCAATTGGAAAACCTCTCTTTTATTTATCTTTATCCTGACCAGTATGCCTATATTCAAAAGTTGCTTAATAAAGACAAGGATGAACGGGATGAGTACATTCCTGCTGTTAAAAATTATATTGAAAAAAAACTGGCTTTAAATAATCTAAAAGGGACAATTACCGGAAGGTACAAAAGTCCTTTTAGTATTTACAGAAAAATGCTTACCGGGGGTCTTACCTTTGACGATATTTATGATATTGTTGCGTTCAGAATAATTCTTGACTCAGAAACCCAATGCTATGAATCTTTGGGATTAATACATTCTCTTTGGAAGCCGATTGATCAAAAGTTTAAAGATTATATTGCACGTCCCAAGCCCAATATGTATCAGTCTCTTCATACAACGGTTATAGGCTTTTCCGGAGAGCGTATAGAAATACAGATACGAACCTTTGAAATGGATGATGTTGCAAAATCAGGGATTGCTGCCCACTGGAGTTATAAGGAAGGCTTGCGCGTTGACAAAAAAACCAGTGAAATGTTTCAATGGCTTCAAAATCTTGTGGAAAATCAGAAAAATATTAAAAATCCGGATGAATTTCTGGAAAATGTGAAGATTGATCTGTTTCCCGATGAAGTTTATGCTTTTACACCCACCGGTGAAGTAAAAACCTTGGTAAAGGGGGCAACACCTGTTGATTTTGCTTATTTAATTCATTCAGAGGTTGGCAACCAGTGTGTTGGCGCCAAGGTGAATGGCTGTATCGTATCTCTGAAACATGAGCTGAAAACCGGGGATACCGTAAAAATACTCACAGCCAGGGGGCATAAGCCTAGTAAAGACTGGCTTAATTTTGTTAAAACCGTTAGAGCCCGTTCCAGAATAAGACAGTGGATTAAAGCCCAGGAAAAGGAAAGAAGTCTTCCCCTGGGAAAGGAAATGTGCGAAAAGGATTTTCGTAAGCACAATCTTAACTTTAATACTCTTTGTAAATCCGGCAGAATGGAAAAAATTCTAAAAGATTTTGGAGTCAAGAGTATAGATGATTTAATTGAAAATGTAGGATACGGTAAAAATACGCCCCTGCAGATTATTAAAAAGTTTCTCCCCGATCTGGAACAAAAACAAAGGGAAGAAGAGATTGTATCTGGAAAAAATATCCAGAAAGGGTCTGATGAAAAAAAACAGACCGGAGTTTTGGTAAAAGGTGAAAATGATATTCTTGTAAAATTTGGTAAATGTTGCCGACCTGTTCCAGGAGATCCCATAACCGGATATATTACCAGAGGTTTTGGCGTAACTGTTCATAAAACAGATTGTATTAATGCCTTGAAAATGAACCCTGAAAGGCAAATAGATGTACTCTGGAATAATGATATTAAGGAAACATATTCGGCTGTAATCAGAGTCCATTCAATGGACAGATTCGGCTTACTGGCAGATATCACCGGAAGTATCAGTAAAGATGGGGCTCATATAGTGACTGCTGATATAAAAACCCTTGAAAACAAAGATGTTGTAAATCTATTTACCATAAGCGTGAGGAATACCGAACATATTGGTAAAATAATTAGTGGTTTAAAGGGAATTAAGGGGATTATTGATATCGAGCGGATGAGGTAGTAGGGGCAATCCCTTGTGGTTGCCCAT
>JAUVKE010000487.1 GCA_030592105.1 Desulfobacteraceae bacterium | reverse complement strand
CACGTTTTGCGCAGCAAATTTTTCAGCAGATTTTATCATTAATTTTCCCACATGGGAAATAAGTTCGGGGTATTCATCTATAATAAAATCAAAGGCGTGGCGGGCGGTGTTTGCCTTGGATATTTTTTGTGAAAAAATTTTATCTTTTGTTAATTCCAGTCCCCATGCAGAAAGCCTTTCCATTGTCAGGTCAGATTTTGCAGCGTGGGTATGGGGAAATCCCTGGGCCATTTTAAGGGCTTTGCCGAAAAAGACCCCGAGGGTGATTTTTTTAAATCCAGCCTGGGATGCTCCGTTAAGTGATTTTTTAAAAAAATCTCCCATGAGGACAAAGGCTTCTTCTGTAAGATTCGGGAAAAAGGTCTGGGCATAACGTTCACTTCTTCTTCCGGTGGTGAGGACTATCTCCTCTGCTCCAACGGCCCTTGCCACTGAAAAGGAAGCAAAAATGGTCGCAATATATGCCTCGTGGGACATGGGCCTTTCCAGCCCTGTTGTACCTAGGATCGAAATTCCGCCCATTATTCCCAGCCGCCCGTTTAGAGTCTTTTTGGCCAGTTTTTCTCCCTCGGGTACAAAAATTTCCACATGGACATTTCCCGGGTTATTATTCTTTTCCATGGTTTCGCTAACAGATGCGGTAATCATTTTTATGGGACCTGGATTTATTGCAGGGTTTCCAGGGGGAATTTCCAGGCCTGGTTTTGTAACGGCCCCCACCCCGATTCCCCCTGTTATTATAACAGAGGTTTTGGTATTAGATGGTATTTTACAGTTTTCACCGGAAATCGAAATGTTTGCGCCGATTTTTGCTTTATTGGTTATGTCAGGGTCATCACCAGCATCTTTTATTACAATACATGATGCAGTTCCATTATTGTTTATACGGCAGGAATCTATGGGGATGAAAATTTTTTCCCCCGTTAAAAATGTTATTTCAACCCTTGCAGGGACCTTCCCCTCCAGAATTAATATGGCAGCCCCTTTGGCAGCAGCAGCAGCAGCGGCCCCTGTGGTAAAACCTGTTTTCAGCCTCTGTTTTTTTGTATCAGTCATTTTTTTTGTGAGGCGCCTGGCTTAAAGGGGTATTCTCCTGTTTTGCCAAAATCAGTGTCCAGTAATCGGGTGGAGTATTATAAAATTCTTTTATATTTTT
Organism: Desulfobacteraceae bacterium; assembly: GCA_030592105.1. Next base: position 824 of record JAUVKE010000487.1, on the reverse strand, counting down.
GGTGATTTTTTCGTTTTTCTGTCCGCAGCTTGATACACCCACTGATGTGGCATAGGTTCCTGCTTCATCAATAGCTGCCACTATATCCTTAACCTTTCGATAGGCCTTGAGAAAAACTATGTTTTTTGGTTTTTCAGAGATTTTTCGCAGGCTTTCTCCCCCATTTACACCCGATGTAAGGAGGAGGGAATCATCCCCTTCAACAAGGGGGAGATTCAAGGAAGCTGCTGCTGCCTGGTAAGAAGTAATTCCTGAAATGCTTACAACGGGCAGGTGGGGTGCTATTTTTTGAATATGTTTTAATATATATCCGTAGGTCGAATAGGTCATGGGATCGCCCAGGGTTATAAAAGCGACTTTTTTATTCTGCTCAAGCTCCTTAATAATAATTCTGGCATGATTTTCCCAGTTTTTTTCCTTTTCGAGCACGTCATTTGTCATGGGAAAGGTCAGTATGCGTATAGAGGCTTTATCAGATATATGCTCTTTTGCTATTGTGTAGGCGATACTGTGAGTTTTTTTTGCAGAAGCTGCTGCAAAGACTATATCAACAGAGTTTAATACTTTTACCGCCTTAAGTGTAAGAAGTTCCGGGTCACCAGGACCGACCCCTATTCCGTAAAATACCCCTGCTTTTACATCCATTTTATAATTAATATCCTTTTTATATTGATTCAAAATTATTTTGGACACAATCTGCGTCCAATAAATTATTAAATTTATTCATAAAGGGGTGTGAAAGGTAAATTTCAGACTTTTATAGATTGTCAGATAATTACCCGATTTTAAAAATTGGCACAAGGCCAGAGGGAGGAAGGCGTATT
>JAUVKE010000396.1 GCA_030592105.1 Desulfobacteraceae bacterium | reverse complement strand
GAAACCGGCTCATCTGTTTATTTTTCCGGCGATTTCTTTGCCCGTTGTTCTGTAAAGTCCTGATGTATAACCTGGATGGTTCGAATCAACATCATTATCCCCATAAGGGGCAATATAGCATAAAGATATGCCAGCGGAATCTCCATGATAATAGTTTTCTGATGTGTACGCACCTGAAGCGCTACCATGAGCCAACCGTAATAAATCATCATGCCTGCAAAGATTATGGTTACAAAATTGCTGAAATAAGTTAGTGGAATTTTCAGCCTGGGCAGGAGCTGAACCGACGCGTCAATCTTGATCATGGAACGGTTTTTAACAGCAGCACTGCACCCGATAAAGGTAGTGTAAATTATCACCTCCCTGACCAGTTCCTCTGACCAGGCCAGGGAATAATTAAACCCGTATCTTAAAACCACGTTAACAAAGAGCGCAATCAATGCCATCATCACACTGATAAAAAGCGTCCACTCCTCAAAAAAGGTCAATATCTTGTCCAAAAAGTCCAATATCTTTCCAAACATGGGATAATTCCTTAATGCAATAAAAGAAAATAAATGGCCCATCAAAGTTGAACGAGGCTGAAGAATAATAAAGGGGGGCTTATTTTGGGCCCCCCTTTTCTCTTTTCACTGTTGAAAATTACGGCTTATAGCCCATATAATCCTGTACTTCCTTAAGGAAATTGGCAGGTTTGTATTTGTCTCCCGGATATACCTTGTTTATTTCAGAGGCATATTTTACATGTGCTACATTACCCTTCTTTCTTAAAATTTCCATTTCCTTATTAGATAGTTTATAGAACTGTATGCCTTTTTTTGAGGCTTTTGCAATCTGCACATATTCCTGCAACTTTGATTCTACACGGATCTTGGCGCAAACGTCATGTACAGTTTCTTTAAAGGTCTTCTGGAGATCAGCAGACAATTTATTAAACCAGGCCTTGTTAAAAACCCAGATAAAAAGGCCCTGCGCATAGTCAAGATAGGTATAATATTTAGCTACCTCAAATTTCTTGGTAATGTTGCAGACCATTGGTGTATGGTCAAGGCCGTCGATAACTCCCTGTTTAAGAGCTACCGGCACATCCGGCCAAGGCATTGCAACAGGGTTGAATCCCCACTCCTTGTAGAGAAGTTGGTTTACTGCTGCTTCTGCTGTACGAAATTTCAGTTTCTTGGCATCCGCTATACTCCTGACCGGCGAAGTAGTTGCCCAACCATAATTTCCGTACCCTGTAATGTCAATACCTATTATTCCTTGATGATCCATGGCCATCATATAATGATTGAAAAGTTCGCCGCTTGCCACGAATTTATCAAGCTTGTCAAATGAATTGACCAGGAAAGGAAGGTTTATAAGGCCAAACCGCGGTCCCAGGTTGGTCGCTGCAACCGAGCTCACACCCATGCCCTGAATCGCGCCCATCTGCAACTGGTTAAGGACTTCCACCTCTCCCCCGAGCATGGAAAACGGTTTGTAATCAAAATAAATCTGGCCGTTTGTTCTTTTCCACAGTTCATCCCGGATTGCAAAACCTGCATAAACGCCTTTAATGACAGGGTGGGACACGTTGGAAACTATGCATCTGTATTTTGCAGTTGAAGGATCAAATTTAGCTTTCCATGCATCCAGAGATGGCTTCTTTTTTGCCATTGCCGGACCCACCAGCAAACCAAAGCTAACCATACATACTAAAATAATAATTACCAATCTTTTTAATGTCATCTGTGCCTCCTTTTGAAGTTAGTTGAGGCCTTTGCAAAACGGCATTTTTTGCCCAATTTCTGCGTCAGGCTCAAATTTCAATCCTCAAAATATTCAACATATTCCTGCCTGCCCCGTAGGCCTGGCAGATCGTACTGGGGTGGTTGAAATTTTCGCCTTCCTTGAACTCGAATTAAAATTTCATTTTTTCAAAGGTCTCTAGTTATTACAACAATTTGCTAAACCTCATTTATTTGCCATAGATTATTAAAGCTATATTGAAGATACATCAAATTTTGTCAAGAGAAAAGTAGCCAGATCGTCAAGTATGCTTTTCATGTGCCGTCTAATCCTGATGGCATCGTAAAAAGTCCCACCTAATGCGTTGCAGCGACTTTTTAAAAATCCATCAATACTACCATCGATGATATTATTGAAATTATTTGACAGATGCTTTATGAATCGTTATTTCCATAAAGGAAAAAATTTCAAGGATAAAAAAAAGGGGAATAAAATGATAATAACAAAACCCGGAAAAGTTACAGATAGAATTATGCTGCTGGGCGTTAAAGAATCATCTGTTTATATTCTCAAGGGAAAAGATGAATATGCCTTTTTGGGTGGCGGCATGGTTCATATTGTACCTGAAATAATTGAGCAACTTAAGAAGTTTAAAATCGAAGAAGAAAAGATAAAACGGATAATCATTTTACATTCTCATTTTGACCACTGCGGGGTTGTTCCTTTTTTTAAAAGACGCTGGCCATGGGCAAAGATAACTGCATCTCAAAGGGCAAAAGAACTATTGGCTGCTCCTAATGTTATAGAAACTATTGAATTTATGAATCAGGCACTTTTAAAGGAAAAGGGACGGGAAGATCAGGCTAAAGATCTGGATCTTGAATTTTCAGGTATCAATGTCGAAGAGGTTGTAAAAGATGATGATATTATTTCATGAGGCGACCTTACTATTAAAATATTATAGGTTACCGGACACTCTTCGTGTTCTATTGCAGCTTACTTGAACGAAGAAAAAGCAATGTTTTCGTCCGATGCAGGAGG
>JAUVKE010000165.1 GCA_030592105.1 Desulfobacteraceae bacterium | reverse complement strand
GTAAGATTTTTCAGCAGCCTCGTGGATGATGGGTGCTGGCTGTTTGTAAATGTTTGAGGATAAAAAAGGGCTATCCCCGAATCACTTTAGTGATTTGGGGATTTTTTTTGGAAGTGACTCCACGATGGGGAAAAATATGAGTATTAAAACAGGAACATTATACGGCATAGGCGTGGGACCCGGAGATCCTGAACTGATCCCTTTAAAATCGGTGAGAATACTAAACAGCGTAGATATTGTCTATGCAGCGTCATCTTCAAAAAATGTGCACAGTCTGGCTGTCGATATTGCAAAACCACACATCCCGGAAACAACACGTTTAAAAATACTCGGTTTCCCGATGACAAGCGATACAGATACAACGCTAAACGCGTGGCGGGATCATGCTCAAACCGTCATAAAAGAACTTGGCCAGGGGAAAAACGTAGCGTTTATCACTTTAGGAGACCCGATGACCTATTCGACTTATGGCTACATCTTAAAGCATATAAGGACGATAGCGCGAGATATTGGATCGGATATAAACATAGTTACAATTCCCGGCATTACTTCTTATCAGGCGGCTGCAGCCAGGTTGAACATACCCCTTGTGGAAGGAGAAGAATCATTGTTGATAGTTTCAGGCGCAAAAGGAGGAGACCGGTTAAGGGGCCTTTTAAAAAAACCCGAAAACATAGTTTTTTTAAAAGCATATAAAAATGTGAAGGATATCAATGCAGCCCTGGATGAAGCAAAGCTGTATAAAAACTGCACAGGCATATCAGGCTGCGGGCATCAGGATGAAAAGATCGTAAAAGATATAAAAGAATTTAATAAAATGGAGCCTAATTACTGGACCCTTATTTTAGCCAAGCAAAAGGATTGAAAAAATGAGCCTGACGCAAAAATCAGACAAAAGGGGGTGTTTTGCAAAAGAGAAAAAGACTCAAAACCGGTTTTACAACCGGTACTGCCGCTGCTGCCGCTGCAAAGGGAGCTCTTTGCTTTATACTTGAAAAAAAAGCGCCTCCTTGTGTTCAGGTTACATGTTTAAGCGGAGAACATCTCGTTATCCCTATAAATTCTTGTGCTTTTGATGAAGAGAACAGGGCGGTTTGTACGGTAATCAAGGACGCTGGGGATGATCCTGATATTACGCACAGGGCAAAGATCGGCGCAAAGGTATCGGTTGCGAGGCTGAAACACAAAGGCTCTGAAGATAAAAATAAAGTCTTGATCACAGGGGGAAAAGGCGTGGGCAGGGTTACCAAGCCGGGGCTTGAAGTTAAGCCCGGGGCGCCGGCCATAAACCCAGGGCCGGTAAAAATGATTAGCCTGGCTGTTATGGAGGTCTTGCAAAAGCACAATAGGTCGATGCCGGTTAATGTTGAAATCTTTATTCCTGAGGGTGAAAAACTGGCGCAAAAGACCTTGAACGCAAGGCTCGGGATTTTGGGCGGTATCTCTATTCTCGGGACCACCGGCATTGTAAAACCGATGTCCCATGACGCCTATATTGCAACCATAGAATCATCACTCTCTGTTGCAAAAGCAATCGGTCTTGACAAAGCTGTGCTTACCACTGGCCGTCGCAGTGAAAGGTATGCCCAGGCATTTTTTAAAAATATTCGCGAAGAAGCATTTATTCAGATCGGAGATTTTTTTAAAATTTCTTTGGAGAATGCATCAAAAAAGGGTTTTAAATGGATAATTCTTGCAATTTTTTTTGGAAAAGCGGTAAAGATGGCACAAGGCATTGCTCATACCCATGCTAAGAGGTCGACTTTAACCATGCACAAGCTTTCCAAATGGTCATTTGAAGTTACAAAAGATTATAAGTTTTCGCAAAATATTCTTTCAGCAAACACCGCGCGCCACGCCTTTGATATTATTTACGATAAATATCCAGAAGTTATATCTTATGTTGGAAAACATGTTGTAAAATCTGCACAGGGTTTTACAGGATCGGGTTTGCATATCCAAAGTATTATTTTTGATTATAAAGGCGGAGTTATATTTAATTCTGAAAAATAATTAAGGAATGTATACGAAATGAAACCGTTGTCTGTCATAGGAATGGGGCTTTCTCCTGAAGATTTGACGTCAAGGCACCTGGAGCTTATAAAACATGCTGATATTCTTGTGGGAGGAAAAAGGCACCTTGACTATTTTACAGATTGCCGGGCGGTTAAAAAAGAGATTAAAGGGGACATCAAAGGGATAATAGAGTATGTAAAAAAGCAGATAAAGACCAAATCAATCGTTGTTCTTGCGTCAGGCGATCCTCTTTTCTTTGGTATCGGCTCGTTACTGGTAGAATCGCTTGGTCCGGAAAGCGTGCTGATCTGTCCGAATATTACTTCGGTTGCAGGGGCATTTTCACGTATCAAGGAATCATGGCATGATGTCCACGTGATTAGCATGCACGGCAGAAACAACAGAGAAGAACTTTTAAAATCGCTTGAAAAAAAAGACAAATTAGCTGTCTTTACAGATGCTAAAAATGATCCCGTCCATATAGCAAATCTTTTAAAAGAAAAAAAAATCATAGACTTTAATATGTGCGTTTTAGAAAGGCTGGGCATGCCCGGCGAACGTGTAAAATGGTATAATCCTGCTCAGGCCGCAACCGCAAAGTTTTTTGATCCGAACATAGTTATATTAAAACGGATACCCTCCCAGCCCGGCCAAAAAAGAGATATTTATCTCGGCATGCCGGATGATTGGTATGACCACTATAAAGGGGTTATTACCAAAGCTGAAGTAAGGGCTGTAACTATTTCAAAGCTTTGCCTTTTTTCAGATCATGTTTTCTGGGACCTGGGAGCGGGCAGCGGCTCTGTTGCCGTAGAGGCTGCCCTGTTTATTAAAAAGGGCAAGATATTTGCCGTTGAACAAAATCCTGACAGAATTGCCCGGATTAAACATAACAAAGACATCTTCAAGGTAAAAAATCTTAGTATTATAAAAGCCGTTCTGCCCGACGGTCTTTACGATCTTCCTGCTCCTGACCGGGTATTTATAGGCGGTGGGGGGAAAGATCTTGAAAAGATAATTAAAACAGCTTCCAAATGTTTAAGGGCTCAAGGGATCATCGTAATAAACACCGTTTTGTTACAAAATGTGGAAACCGCCTTTGCTCTACTGAAAAACAAAGGGTTTCAAACTGAAATTGTTCAGGTTCAAATCAGCAGGGGCAAGGATATGCCTTGGGGACAGCGCCTGGAAGCGCAAAATCCCGTCTGGATTATTTCAGGGAAAAAGGGAGAAAAAAAATTATGATGGAGCAAGCAAATAATCCGGTCATTTTTGTCGGCGCAGGTCCCGGTGATCCGGAATTAATTACCGTTAAAGGGCAAAAGGCCCTTATGCAGGCGGATCTTGTTATTTATGCAGGTTCTCTGGTGCCGGAAGCTGTGTTAAAATGGACAGGACCTGAAACAAAAAGTGTAAACAGCGCTGCAATGCATCTTGAACAGATAATAGGAAAGATGGAAAAGGCCCACAGGGAGAAAAAAAGGGTAGTGCGTCTGCATACCGGTGATCCGAGCCTTTATGGCGCGATTTTTGAGCAGATGGCGGAACTTGACGAAAGATCGATACCATATAAGGTTATCCCCGGAGTAACCGCCGCTTTTGCTGCTGCTGCTGCTATCGGCATGGAGTACACTCTTCCGGAAATTTCCCAAACCTTGATATTGACCCGCATGGCCGGCCGAACCCCTGTGCCTGAATCAGAATCGCTGGAGTCTTTGGCTTCCCATAAAACATCCATGGCCATTTACCTGAGTATTTCGCTTGTTAATGAAGTAGAGGAAGTATTAAAAAAAGCCTATGGGGCTGACGGCGCATGTGCTATAGTTTTCCGCGTAAGTCAGCCTGAAGAAAAAATAATCATTACAAAGCTCAATGATCTGGCAAGTACGGTCAAGGCGGAAAAGATTACCCACCAGGCTATTATAATCGTTGGAAAGGTTCTTGATGTAGCCGGAGAAGGATTAAAATACAAGTCAAAGCTTTATGATAAGAATTTTGTCCACGGATACAGGAAATAATCGCATATTATTTGCTATCCGGCGTTTTTTTTAAGTATTTGCACCAATTCTTTCCGGTCTTCATAAAGAACAAAAGCAAGCGGCGTGACACCGGATTTATCCTTTATATTGACGTCGGCTCCTTTATCAACAAGTATTTGCGCCATATTTTTTTGGAAGTAAATACAGCATAGTGTAACGGTGTTCGGCCATGCCTGTCCTTTAAATTAATGCCTGAGTCGGTAACCAATATCTTGACTAATGATGCCCTGGATCCCATAGCCAAAATTCCCGAATATAAGGTTTGCGCTATCTGTATCGAGAAAATGTGAAGTTTTGATTTTGAAAAAATACATTTTAGTAACATTTTGCTCATTAAATACATTTATGCTATTTTAATTGTTTTACCCGCAATACTTATCCTCTACAAAAACAAGGCGTTACCGCAATTTTATACTACATGGAATTGCGGTATAATTTTTGCTTGTTATATAATATTATTGTCGTAAAATAGCAAAAAGACACTTGCTTGTTTCAAGTGCAGAAGGCGGCAATGCAGTTGATCTGCCTGAGTAAAAAGCAAGAAAGAGATTAAAAAAATATGTATACAAAACTAAAAACAGCGCTAATTGATTTAGCCAAAGAAAATGGTCTTTTTGAAAGTGAAATCAACTTTACAGCTAAAATCCTGACCTCTGAAGTGGCCATAGGAAAAACAGAAAGAAAGGATTACCCTTTGCTTCAAGGCAAAGAGTTTTTAATTCAGGCGAATTTCAAAAATGCCCTGGGACAGGCATTTACAGATGCTCCGGGCAATTTTAAGGGGAAACTCAAAGAAATATTTGAATTAAAATTAACAGATAACAGTGACCGGGCTCTTTTTATTGCTGCGCTCAATGCTGTAATGCGATATGTGGGTGCAGCCAAAAAGACTATTCATTGCAAAAATGAGGAACCTGAATTATGTGCGGGGGAGATAGTCAGGACAATTATTGATAAATACAGCGCTGATATCAAGATCGGAATTGTTGGATTTCAACCGGCCATAATAGATAATTTTGCTAAAACTCTGGCTGCCCAAAATCTTAAGGTAATAGACCTGGATAAAGACAATATTAATAAAATAAAATATGGAGTGCTTATCTGGGACGGCAGGAAAATGGCGGAAGAGCTTTTTAAAATCTCCGATGTTATTTTAGCGACAGGCTCAACAGTAGTAAATGGCAGCCTGTCTCGGTTGATTTCTCTCTCAGAGCAGTATCAGAAGCCACTATATCTTTACGGCACAACAGTTGCTGGCGCCAGCAACATCTTGGATTTAAAAAGACTATGCTTTCAATCCTCTTAAAGACGGAAAAAGATTTTGTCCACGGATACAGGAAATAATCGCATATTATTTGCTATCCGGCGCTTTTTTTAAGTATTTGCACCAATTCTTTCCGGTCTTCATGAAGAACAAAAGCAAGCGGCGTGACACCGGATTTATCCTTTATATTGACATCGGCTCCTCTGGCAACAAGCAGTTGTGCCATATTTTTTTTGGACTTAAATACAGCATAGTGTAACGGTGTGCGGCCATGCCTGTCCTTTAAATCAATGCCGGAACCCTTGTCAATCAGTATTTTTGCCAAGCCTTCAAAGCCTTCAGCCACAGCATCGTGCAATGGGGTGACGCCGTCTTTATCTTTGGCATTAACATCCGCGCCCTTGTCAATTAGCATTCTTGCCAGATCTTTACGTCCTTCAAATACGGCATAGTGTAATGGTGTAACGTCGTTAATATCCTTTGTGTTGATGTCGGCGCCCCTGGTGATCAGAAGACAGGCCAATTCAGTCTGCCCTTCTTTAAATGTTGTAATATCCAGAGGTGTAATGCCTGCCGTATCCTTCATGTTAATATCGGCGCCATTGGCAATGAGCAGCTCAATCAATTCTTTTTTGCCCTCATCAACGGCAACATGCAAAGGTGTAGTGCCATTGATATTTTGTGCATTAATTTCCGCGCCCCTTGCAATCAGCAATTCCACTAAATCTTTACGTCCTTCAAGCACTGCGTAATGCAGTATAGTGCGGCCGTTATTGTCCCTTTTATAAATATCTGCGGTCTCAGCGTCGCTCAGCATTTTTTTTATCAGCACATCATCCGG
>JAUVKE010000033.1 GCA_030592105.1 Desulfobacteraceae bacterium | reverse complement strand
TGGATACTTCTGCGATGCGCTGACCAGCTTCTTTTATCCTTGTCAAATGTTTTGTCATTTTTTCGGGATCTCCCTGGCATATTTCTATCAATTCAATGCTGGCCAAAAGGGACATAAGGGGCTGATTAAGCTCATGGGCAGTAGCTCCGGCCATCTCCAGCAGAACCTTCAGTCTCTCTTCCTCCATCAGCTTTTCCTGCTGCTCGAGAATTTTTTGATTGGCCTGTTCCAATTCCTCCACGGCATTTTTAAGCCTGTTATTAACATTCTCAAGGTTTTTATGCTGATTATACAATTCGAGAAATACAAACACTTTACTTTTTAATATTTCAGACTCTATTGGTTTAAAAATATAATCGACCGCTCCACTTTTATACCCTTTGAACATATGCTGTTTTTCCTTGCTGATGGCGGTAACAAAGATAATGGGCACATGTTTGGTCTTTTCACTGCTGCGGATCAGCTGTGCTGTTTCAAAGCCATCCATCTCGGGCATTTGTACATCAAGAAGTACCACAGCAAAATCATGAACAACCATCTTGGACAGAGCCTCATTTCCGGATAAAGCCTTAATAACCTGACAGGGTTCAGTTTCAAATATTATTTCCATGGAGAGTAAATTTTCCGGCCTGTCATCCACAATCAGAATTTTAGGATTTCGATTTTTTTCCATGTCCACTTTTCCCCCTGGGGTATTCTCCCATCCTTGAGAACTTACCCATATGTCCTTTGGATAGAAATCATTTAAGAATAATCACATTCACCTTTTTCCTTCCCCATCTTAATGCTTTTGCGTGGGAGCGAAAATAGAGATCAAGCCGTTTAGGGCCCTTTATCGCCCCCCCCCGGTCTTCCACAATACCTTTCCCATAACCTGGGATATCAATCCTGGTTCCAAAGGGATAATACCTTGTATCTGCTGCAATTGTTCCGTCTGCAGGAAAAAAAAGCCATGGGAAAAAAATAATCCTGACAGGAATCATCCATGGATGTGCTATACTGTCTTTGGAAAAGAGACCCGGATGAGGCTGTCTGGGGGATGTTCCGCTGGCGGTTTTTCCTGTATAAATACTGCTTTTGTTCTTACCATGGTTTACATAACGATTCCAGAAATCGAGTTTTAGAAATTTCCAGCTCCCCCTTTCCCACCCGCAGCATTTCCCGCATCCGCAATAACCGGTTATTTCCATCTGCTTGATTGTTTTATGGCTTGCGCAACCGGTTATAAAAATTGCTCCCATTATAATAGCAGAAAATAGCAGAAAACTCCGTAAAAAATTAAAAAAGGGGAGGGAGAAAACCCGGAAACAAGATATTTTTATATGACATATTTTCAAAATTCTCCCTTTTATTATACCCGGAGCTATAGATTGTCAGATAAACAGCCACTCTACTTTTTAAAATACTCTTTCCATTTTCTGTTTATCTGCTCCTGAACGTAATCGACCCTGGAATCATCCAGGACAGAAAAGCGGGTCTGAGCGTTGTAATATTCTTTTACCGGCCTTAGCTTCTGTTTTTTTCCTTCCGCAATCTTTAATGAAGGACCTGTGAGACTAAACTTGCCATCCACTATCTCATAAAGGTCAAAAAGACCTGTTTCCACAGCAAGCCTTCCCATTTTTACAGTATCTTTTGTCTCAAACCCCCAGCCAGGAGGACACGGAATATGTATATGAATATATTTTGTACCTGATATTTCCTTGGCTTTTTTGATCTTGTCAAAAAGATCAAGGGGATATGAGGCCGAGCATGTGGTCACATATCTAATTCCATGGGCAGCCATTATGGCAGGCACATCCTTTTTCTCCTGCTGTTTCCCTTTAATTGGAGTATTTGTGGTAATTGCTCCAAAAGGGGTGGTGCTGGAGCGTTGTACACCGGTATTCATATATCCTTCATTATCATAACAGACATAAACAAAATTTTCTCCCCTTTCGGCTGCTCCGGATAACGCCTGAATCCCGATATCCCCTGTTCCTCCGTCACCAGCCCAGGCTGCCACGGTGATATCATCCCTTTTCTGAGCTCTCAGGGCGCCAAGCACTCCTGTGGCTGCTGCCCCGGCAGAAGCAAATGTCACATTAATACAGGGAAGTTTTGTTGCAGCAACAGGATAAAGCCCCTGGAGAACAGTGAGACAGCTGGGGGGCACCACCAGCAAAGTTTTCTTGCCAAAAGCCTTCAGTCCTATACGATAAGCGATACTCAGCCCGCATCCGGAGCATGCTCTTGAGCCGGGCTGAACAAATTCCTCTTCAGGAAGATTGAGAATAGTTGTTTTTGCATTCATGTTCCTTACTCCTATATCTTAAGACCTATCCATCCAGGTTCTTGCGTCCTGGACATATTTTCCGTGCAGGAATTTCTTAGAGAACCGGACAAATCACCGGTTTTAATCTCTCTTCCGCCAAGTCCCAATATATAATTATGGACAAAGGGTCTGTTTTTGTTATCATAAATCGCAGATTTTATATCAGAGTACAAAGGCCCGCAAAATCCATAACTTATGGCTTTTTCAAAGACAATGACCCCCTTAACATTTGCCAGTGCCTCAACAACAGCCTTGTCAGGAAAAGGTCTGTACAACCGCATACCAGCACTTCCAACCTTGATCCCTTCTTCTCTCAACTGATCAACCACATCCCTGAGCTGATAAGAGAGAGAACCCATACTCACAGCAATGAAAGAGGCATCTTCACACCTGTAACACTCAATATAGGGATTATCTCCCCTGCCGAAAATCTCCTTGAACCTTTCTTCCACCTTCCCAAGTTCATCAATGGCGTGTATCATACCCTCCTGGAGCAGATATCTTAATTCCATATAACCATGGGCGGTTTTACCATGTATGTCCGGCCGAACATCCGGAAGAGTCACTGTATTAAGATTTGCCGGTTCGTCAGGATTAAGGGCGTAATAGGATTTTAGCGGCAAAATAAAAGAATCTACCTTTTCCTGCTCCGGCACCTCAAAAGGCATATATGTATGGGATAGAAGATATCCATCATAACAGACCATTACCGGAATATTGATCTTTTCAGCAAGATAAAAAGCCTTTATAACAGAATCTATAATCTGCTGATGATCGCTGGCGTAAATCTGCAGCCATCCTGTATCCCTTTGAGATATGGAGTCCTGATGATCATTCCAGATAGTCCATGGGGCACCAACCCCCCTGTTTGCCACACACATAACAATGGGAAGCCTTGCACCGGCCGCCCAGTGAATCTGTTCGTGCATATACAAAAGTCCGTTGGCACTGGTTGCGGTAAAAGCTCTGGCACCGGTTGTAGATGCAGCAATACATACGGAAAGGGCGCTGTGCTCACTTTCAACCGGAATATATTCAGCATCCATTTCACCCGATTCAATGAGCTCAGACAATTTTTCAGTCAGCGGGGTCTGCGGCGTAATGGGATATGCAGCAACAACCTGAGCCTTTGCAAGCTGAACACCCAGGGCAGCTGCCACATTCCCTGTTTCTATAATATGCATACTATTCCCCCCCCTCCTTGATATCGCTGGTTTCATCAACCATTTTTATGGCACCGGCAGGACATTCTTCTGCACATATTCCACATCCCTTGCAATACTCATAGTCAATAGCGGGTGGAATCTCTCTGGTTATAACCCCGTCTGGACAATAGAGCCAGCACACAAAACAGGCCTTTGTCTTTTTCTGGGCCGGTATACATAAATCAAGATTTATAACAGGCCGCACAACCCTCCATGAGCCTGTTCTGCCGCCGTCCCCCGGACCCGATTCACTATGAGAAGTAAATCTACCGCACTCTCTGGTACCCATTATTATCCTCCAATCAATGTCCTGTCATATGCAAGCATGGCAGCCTTGACATTATTTTCCGGTTTTTTCCCTGCAAATTCTTTTTTAATAAATTCAGCAGCCAGGTCAATATCAACAAGACCGCTCGCCTTTACAAAAGCACCTATGATTCCCGAATTAACCACACCCTTGGGCAATCCGGCTTCCACAGCAATGGATGTTATGTCAGCCGTTGCTACACGAGCATCAATATTTTTATATGCGTCCGGTGAATCAGTGGTATTAAGTACAAACAACCCGCCGGACTTTAATCCGTTTGTAACATCCGCCTCAGCTAATAACATCTGGTCAAGCACCACCACCATATCAGGGGTGACGATGGGGGAAAGGTCACGAATTTTTTCTTTAGACAGCTTAAGAGAGGTAAATATCGGCGCCCCTCTCCGCTCCGTACCAAAGGTAGGTGCCATAACAACCCCTGGATAGCCTGATTCAAAAGCTGCCGATGCAACAATCTTGGCAGCGGTAATAGCACCTTGCCCACCTCTGCCATGCCACCTGATTTCTATTATTTCCACGTTTATTCTCTCCTTGTCTCACAGAAGCTTATATAGACCGTAATATAACGATTTTGGGTGCGTTATCGGTCGTCGGGCTATTATAATAATACGCCTTCCTCCCTTGGGCCTTGCCAAAATCTTTATCTTACGGCATAGGGATTGTAATTGTAAAATGATTAATCCCATCCCAGTTTCTTATCTTCGAATCAACAAAATAAATACGAATAAGATTGAATTAAAATTTAATATCGTTTATATTAACAAAAAAATTTAGTATATCAATATATTAACACTAATTGCAATCTTAAAATTTGAGTAACGGTTCAGTTAATATGCATACTTTTGGGTATAATCTGATTAAATCATGAGAAACTCATGTATAAGAGTTTCAAAATTTTAATCAGCACAGCTGAATAATTACAAAATCGACAGCATCGTAAATAGAGATGGTATTTATGACCCAGGAAAATAGAATTGTAATAAATGGAAGTAATTTATCCTTTGATCCCGGTGAAACAATTCTTAATGTTGCCGTAAGGAATCAAATCGATATTCCCACCCTTTGCCACCTAAAGGGAGCAACCCCCACAGGTGAATGCAGAATCTGCGTTATTGAAATAGAGGGGGGAGATGAACTTTTGCAGGCCTGTTCCACTCCAGCTGCAAACGGGATGGTTATTAAAACAGAATCACCAAAAGTAATTAGATCACGCAAAGAGACCATCCGCCAGATGCTCGCGTCGGGGAATCACAACTGTGCTGTACGCGGAGCAGACAACGCTGACTGGACAGAATTTCAACTCGGGGTGCACCAGTATGACGGAGGTTCTAATCTGTGCCCGGCATGGGGTGACTGCAGGCTTCAAGATCTTGCCTATCGCTACCAGGTGAGCTGCGATCAGTTTTCAAAAGAAGATATTCTTTATCCAATGGAAGCTGTGAATCCTTTTATTGTGCGGGATTTTTCCAGATGCATAAAATGCGGACGATGCGTTCAGGCCTGCAATGAGATTCAGGTGAATAATGCCATCGGTTTCGGATATGAAGGGTCGGCAAAAAAAATAATCACACCAGAGGATAAACCCCTTAAGGATTCTGAATGCGTATTTTGCGGCGAATGTATTCAGGCGTGCCCCGTTGGGGCCCTTGTGGAAAAAGACACCCGTTATACAGCAAGGCCATGGGAAACCAAAAAAATCCAGACAACATGCAGCTACTGCGGTGTGGGATGCCAGCTCCATCTCCATGTTAAGGATAACAGGGTTGTAAAGGTTACAGGTGTAGAAGGGGCTCCCCCCAACTACGGAAGCCTGTGTGTAAAAGGGAGATTTGGTTTTAATTTCATAAATTCCCCTGAACGTCTTACCTCCCCCATGATCAGGGAAAATGGAACATTACGAAAAGCAAGTTATGAAGAAGCCATAAACCTTGTTGCAGAAAAATTTGAAAAAATCAAAAAAGATTACGGGGCAGACACCATAGGGGTACTCACATCGGCCAGAATTTCCAACGAAGAAAACTACATGGCACAAAAATTCACCAGGGCTGTCCTTAAGACAAATAATATTGACCACTGCGCCCGTCTCTGACATTCCTCAACAGTGGCCGGTCTGGCCGCAGCATTTGGAAGCGGGGCAATGACAAACACCATAGCATGCGCAGAAAAAGCCGATGTAATCCTTGTTACAGGCTCAAATACAACAGAAAACCATCCGGTTTTATCATCTTTTGTTAAAAGGGGGGTTACGCAAAAAGGGATAAAGCTTATTGTAATCGATCCCAGACGAATTAAACTGACAAAATTTGCCGAAAAATGGCTGAGACCTAATCTCGGTACAGATGTAGCGTGGATAAACGGTATGATCCATATTATCATAAAAGAAGAACTTTATGATAAAAAGTTTGTTCAAGACCGTACCTCCGGCTTTGATGAACTAAAAAAAATAACGAAAAAATTTACACCGGAATATACGGAAAAGATTACAGGAATACCCGCACAAAGCCTTACTGATTCCGCAAGGCTCTACGCCGGTGCAAAGGCTGGAAGTATCCTCTACTGCATGGGAATTACCCAGCACACAACAGGAACCGACAATGTAAAATCCCTGGCTAACCTTGCCATGCTTTGCGGTAATCTCGGAATTGAAGGTGGCGGCGTAAATCCATTAAGGGGCCAGAATAATGTTCAGGGTGCCTGTGATATGGGAGGACTTCCTGATGTTTACACAGGATATCAAAAAGTTATTTTGCCTGAAGTAAAAGAAAAAATGGAAAAGGCATGGGGAGTTAAAGACCTTTCAGACAAACCCGGCTTAAAAGTTACACATATGCTTCCCAAAGCCCACGCTGGCGAGTTAAAAGCCCTTTACATTATAGGGGAAAACCCCATGGTCTCTGACCCTGACCTTAATCATGCTGAAAAATGTCTTTCCAATCTTGATTTTATGGTGGTGCAGGATATATTCCTGACAGAAACTGCACAAATCGCAGATGTTGTCTTCCCCTCGGTCTGTTTTGCAGAAAAAGACGGAACCTTTGCCAACACAGAACGGCTGGTACAAAGAATCAGAAAGGCTGTGGAACCTCCCGATGGGGTATGGGGAGACTGGGAAATAATCTGTGGAATTGGAACCCGCATGGGTTTTAAAATGGAATACGAAAACAGCGAAGCCATATTCACGGAGATTACCCAGGTTACTCCCTCATACGGCGGAATTACATACGCCCGAATCCAGGAGGAACAAGGGCTTCACTGGCCATGCCCGGACAAGGACCATCCAGGAACTCCGGTACTGCATAAAGGGCAGTTTCCCATTGGCAAAGGGGTATTTCACGCCATAGATTATATTCCCCCGGCAGAAAAACCGGACGAAAAATATCCCTTGCATCTTACCACGGGACGGCTCATATACCAGTATCATACAGGTACAATGACCAGAAAAACAGAGGGCTTAAATGAACAGGCTCCTGAAAGTTTTGTTGAAATTTCACACAAAGATGCGCTGAAATACAACTTGAATAACGGGGAAATTGTCACTGTATCATCCCGCAGGGGAAGTATCCAGGTTAAAGTATTATGTTCGGACAAAGCTGTGGACGGGACTGTCTTTATCCCCTTCCACTTTTCCGAAGCCGCTGCCAACAGGCTTACAAACGCAGCCCTTGACCCTGTATCCGGCATTCCTGAGTATAAGGTCTGCGCAGTCAGGCTCTCTAAATAAAGTTCTTAACCGGCATGCCCACGCAAATGGGAATCCAGGCAACTTTGAGATTTCTGGATTCCCGTTTTCATAAAACAAATTGAAGATTTTTAGACAGACTCCCGGCATACCCGTCCAAAAGAAAACGGACCTTACACCCAAGTTCATGCAGGGTAAATGGTTTTTTTAAAAAATTCAAATTACTGTCCAGTTCTTCGGAAATGGAGACACGCTTATTTATGTATCCTGAAATAAATAGAACTTTAGCATCAGGGGCTATTTTTTCAAGATGGGCTGCCAGCTGATCCCCACTCATCCTGGGCATTCTCACATCAGTAATAAGCAGATCAAATTTTATTTTTTTTCTTTGCACCTGTTCAAGTGCGTCAACACCATTTGAAGCAACATAGACTTTGTAATTCAAGCCTTTGAGCAATTCAGCAGTGAGGTCCCGCACCATTTGATCATCCTCCACAAGGAGAATGGTTTCCGTACCCAAAGGAGTCACCTCCTCCTTTTTTTTCCCGGTTAAAGTAACTCCATTCTCCTTTACAGCTGGCCATAAAATTCTGAATTGGGACCCTGAACCGGGAGTACTCTCCACTGTAATATGGGCATTATTCTGTTTTATTATTCCAAAAACCGTTGACAAGCCCAGTCCTGTACCTTTCCCTTTTTCTTTTGTTGTAAAAAAAGGTTCAAATATCCTATCCTTAACGGCATCATCCATACCGATCCCGATATCCCTTACTGTTAAAATAATATACTCCCCCGCCCTTAAATCGGGGAGTATCGCAGAAAAGGGGTCGTCCCCACCAAGAGTCGAAGTGGTTTCAATTATAATTTTTTCATCCCCTGTTTTTTCTTCTTTTCCATCCAGAGCATCCCTTGCATTAACAACAAGATTCATCACAACCTGTTCCAGTTGAGCTGGATCCGCCTTTATAGATGGGAGATTTTTTTCAAGACGAAACTCAATATCAATATCTTCAGGGATCATCCGTTTCAACATTTTGGCCATCCCTTCCAAAAGAAAATTAATGGAGACATTTTCCGGTTCATAGTCCTGCTTACGGCTAAATGCCAGAATTTGCCTTGTGAGCATTGCCGCACGGTCACCCATATTACGAATATTTACCAGTCTGTCGTACACAGGGTCGCTTTTTTGCACAGAGAGAAGGGCTAACTCAGAATATCCATTAATGGCGGTCAGTATATTATTAAAATCATGGGCAATACCCCCGGCCAGAGTACCCACCGCTTCCATTTTCTGCGACTGGCGCAGTTGTTCTTGAATTATCTTTTTTTCAGTTATGTCCCTGCTCTCCCCCACCATAAAGATTATCTTATTATCTTCACTATAAACCGGATGCATGCTATAATCGACCCATATGAGCTTACCTTCCCCTGTGACAGCCTGAATTTCCCGTGTAAACGTTTTTCCCAGGGCACATTCTTTAACATCATAATATGTAGTCAATCGTACATCATCACTGTAATCCCACAGAGAGCTATTATAAATCTTACTTCCGAGTATCTCCCCCCGGCTAAGCCCCGAAGACGCAAGAAAAGTATTATTTACAAATAATATTTTCCCATCCGGATCCATGACAACAACCATGGTTACCATATCATTGAAAGTATTTTCAAAAAATTCTTCACTCTTTTTCAGGGATTTTTCCACACGTTTACGCTCTTTTATCTCATTTTCAAGATGCTGCACTGTATTACTCAGCTGTTCTGTCCGTTTTTGAACCATCTCCTCAAGTTGTTCCCTGTATTCCCGCAAAACCCGTTCAGATGTTTTGGCCTTAAGAGCTTTATCCACAGTTATGGAAAGAGTCTTTAAATAATAACCATCGGGATCTTTAATAAGATAATCTGTGGCCCCCATCTTCATTGCTTTAACAGCTATCTCCTCACTCCCTCCACCGGTTATAACCACGACTGGTATATCTTCGGAAAAACAGCCAAAGAGGTCAAAGACGGTCCCATCACCAAGCTGATAATCAGAAAGAATAATATGAAACTCATTCTTTTCAAGGGCCAGTTTAGCGCCGGAAACAAAATTTTCCACTACATAATCATAAGGAAGTTTCTCTTTTTCAATAAACCGCTGAAACATCATCTGGTCTATTTTATCATCCTCCACAAAAAGAAGTTTTATTCTATTAGACTCCACTTTCCCTCCCCTTATTTTCTTTTACGCAACTTTCTAACCAGACACTAATGACTTTTTCGGTATTGTGAAAAAAAATTTACTCCCGTTACCTACTTCCGATTCCAGCCATACCCGACCGCCGAATTTATTAATTATCTTTTCCACCAGAGCAAGGCCAATTCCTGTACTGTCGGTTTCAGCCTCAGCCCCTAAGGTCTGGAAGATCTGAAACACTTTTTTACTATCTTTTTCATCTATCCCGGGCCCATTATCCGCGACACAAAATTGCCACCCAAAATTTTTTTCAATACAGTTAACATCTATTCTCCCTTTTTCCTTATCCATATATTTCACAGCATTGTCAAAAAGATTTTGAAAAATCTGAAATAGCAAAGTCTCCTCACACCTTATAACAGGAAGAGAAGTAAGAATGGAAAGAGTAAAAGATTTCGGCATCCCAATAAGCTCTGCCGCATCTTTAACCAGCCTGTTTAAATCCACTGGTCTTGGATGTTCATTAATCCGTCCCCCACGGGAATATTTTAAGATCCCGTTGATCATACTATGCATCCGCCTTGCACGATTCTCCAATAAAAAGAGAATTTCCCTCCCATCTTTATTTATCCGGTCTTTATAATCATCATTCATCCAACCGGCAAGCTGTATAATACCACGTAAAGGAGCCTTAAGATCATGGGAAACCACATGGGCAAATTCATTGAGATCTTCATTTGCCATGTCAAGTTCCCTTGTCCGTGCCTTAACCTTATCCTCAAGTCCCTGGTTCATCTGTTTTATGGTTTCATGGGCATATCTCATATCCCGCAGCAAAACAGCATTTTGCAGGGCAATGGCGGCCTGGCCGGTTAACAAAGAGGCAAAATTCACCTGATCATCTGTGAAAACAGATTTTATCAGACTGTTTTCCAGATAAAGAATGCCAAGGACCTCTTTCTGTTTTATAAGTGGAATGCAAAGAACTGATCGTAATTTTTCCCTTTGCACAACCTCATCTGCGACAAACTCCCCTTCCTCAAAAGCATCTTTTAAAAGAAGTATTTTTTTTGTACGAAAAACATAACGGGCAATCCCCATACTTAAGCTGTTTATTAAAAACCCTGGTTCATCCTTAAATTTAATTAAAACTTTTTCCCCCTTTACCCCGAACACATATGGGAATAAATTCTTTTTTTCAACAATCAGCAGATACCCTGTGGCAGCCCCCAGCCTGGCCATGATATATTCCAGAATTATCCTGATCAGTTTATTTAAATCGGTTTCACCTGTAATTGTTTTTGTAGCATTAAAAAGGTAATCAATATCAAGGGCTGTATCAAGGGGAATCTCTTTGCCTGCAGCCTTTTCTATTTTTTCTCTTCCAGAGCGTCTCCTTCCTTTAATTTTATCAGCCATTACTTCAGCCTTGCAAATATGATAACTATCAATGGCCCGATTAAAAAAATAGGCGGCCTGATCATTTCTCCTCTTTTTCAGCATCTCCCCCAGAGACTGATTAAAATACCCTTTAAGAAAAATATAATCTTCCCCATGGGCCAGATCCATTCCATCAAGACAAAGCCGCCTTGCTTCGCTGAAATCATTAAGGGACCGGGCATGTTCCATCTTCATTAAAAAAAGATAGGGTTTTAAAATCGGTCCCAATTCCGCCCACATTGAAACCCGTTTCAAGCAGATACCAGCAAGTTCAGCCAACTCTTTATCCCCATTGGAAACCCCTTTTTTCCCATGGGATCGTAATATACTCACATACATAAAAACATGCCAGATTCTGAAAAGTATGGTTTCACCAACTGCCATGAGAGATGGCTCTGCCTTTTTTAAAAAAAAAACCGCCTGGGAAAAATTTCCAAGATAATATTGAGCAGCCCCGTTTAAAATATAATAAGAGGCAATGGCTGCTATATGCTTATCATCCTCCCATCTCTTTAAAAGAGACTCAATCTCATCTTTATCCCTATTCTCCCTGTTTATATCCATATTTTCCTGCCACCCCACAAGAGTAGCCATGGCTATGCTCAATGGAACAGAAATATTGAATTTATCGGAAAACCGGACGTATTCATCAAGAATATCCCCGACCTGATTTATATCTTCACCCTTGATAATAAACGTCCAGATATAAATGGCATAGGATAAGCCTGCGTTTATAAGGTCACCACATTTTTTAGCATCGGAGATATTATCCCAGGATTTTTCAATAACATCATCAGCACTGTGACGGGTATGATAACTAACCCATAAAAAACCATTAATTCCATGGGTAACTCCAAAAGAACCTGAATATCTTTTTGCCAGGGTAAAAGCCAGATCCTCATATTTAAAAGCTATTTCAGGCAGATTTCTTTGATAAGCATAAAATGACAAAGCTGCAAATGTATAAATAACAGAGGGATTAATTCCACCTTTAAAGCAATTCTCAAAGGAGTATAGAGCGGCCATTATAGACTGGGGCTTCATATTGGCAAGGTAATAGACAGGGAGTAAATTTCTATATATCGAGGTTTCAATCAGCACCCCCCTTTCCGCAGATGGTTCAGTATCAAGTATTTCCTGCCATACGTCCCTGTTTCCCTGGTGAAGCCTTTTAAAAAGCCCATCAACTTTTTCCATTAACCCGATGCCACTGTCAGGAATAGATTTATTAAAATATAAAAGGCCGACACTACCCGTTTTAATGGCCTCTTCAAGATTCCCCAGGGAAGAAAGGGTGGTTGTATATTCTGCCAGACATTCAGCACTATCAAGATCTGATTTTGCGTTTGTCAGCAAGGTATCTATTATCATTTCCGCTTCTTCCTGTTTCCCAATAGATGCGGTGACCCTTGACATTTTTTTATGCAATTTAAACAGAAAGTCATAATCATTTTCCCATGTTTCATGGGGATAAAGAGCCATGCTCTCTTTAAAAAAATAATATGCATTATCAATTGCCTGGGCGTTCATGGCGCATGTCCCTGCATGATAATTAAAGCGGCTCTCCATATTTTTCTGTTCAATACTCTGATCAGCAGAACGTCCCATGGCAAGATGCTTCACAATTTTAAAAAGATCATCAATGGCCTCGATATCAGCCCCCGCGGGGATTGTTGAAATCATCGATGCTGCTATTTTGGCATGTATCCCACGCCTTTCTTCCATGGTCAGCAAACTATCTGCTCCCTGCTGGATCTGATCATGGAAAAATGTCAGCCTCGTTTTTTCATCCCTTAAAATATTTTGGGAAATGGCTACATTAATAACCGTGTATAAATCGGCCATTTTCACCCCGGCTGCCCGAGCAAGATCTTCGGCTTCGAAATCAGCACCCAGCAGGGCAGCAATTTTAAGAAAATCAATCGTTTTTTCAGGAAACCTTTCTATTTTTTCTTTGAATAACTCCATGGCCGATTCAGGAAGCTTGGAATGGCGAATCTCATTCTCATTCCATTTCCAGATCCCCTTTTCTGTGATATTCAGATGGTTTCGTTCATACATCCAGCGGAGAGCCTCACTTATAAACAAGGGATTACCCCCGGAAATTTTATAAATAACTTTAGAAAGAAAAATCACCCGGCAAGAATCAGTATTTAAAATATGGGCAATCATTTCATTAACATATTCAGGTTCAAGGGGATCAAGATGAATATGAAGAATGGATGCTTCATTTTTTTTTATTTTTTCAAAGAGTCTGATCAGTCCATGGGTTTCATCAACTTCATTATGACGGTAAGCACCTATCCAGAAAACATATGAATATTCTCTGGTATCAGCAAAAAAAATCTCAAAAAATGCCAATGTGGCATTATCGCACCATTGCAGATCATCTATAAAAATGGTTAATGGATGCTCTTTGCTGGCAAAAGAGGCGATAAACCGGCCCAAAGTATCGTTAAATCTGTTACGGGCATCAACAG
>JAUVKE010000518.1 GCA_030592105.1 Desulfobacteraceae bacterium | reverse complement strand
CTGCTGTAAGGTGGATGCGGACAAGAAAATCAGCCACCATTAAACATCTGCTCCAGGCAGGTTATCTTGTGCATAAGTGCCTGCCCGGGAAAAACATTATCCATTTCCAGGCTCATTTTGCCCATTCACCCACATCGGTAGCATTATTTTCAAGCCTGTTGAGCGGTATTCCTTTTAGTTTTTTTGCCCACGCAAAAGATATTTACACCTCTGATCAAAGACAGCTGAAAGAAAAAATTGACCTGGCCCGATTTGTTGTAACCTGCACAAAATACAATAGAAATTATCTGTCTCAATTAGCCGGTAAAAACACCACACCAATTTTCTGCGTATATCACGGAATCAACCTGGATTATTTTTCTCCAAAACTAAACAACATAGAGTGCAAACCTCCCTATAAGCTGCTGACTGTTGCAAGAATGACCGAAAAAAAGGGACTTGAAAATGTATACCATGCACTGGCCATTCTCAGGGATAAAAACATCAAGTTCATGCATGCCCTGATCGGAGAAGGGGATGACAATGATAAAATATTAAAACTTATAAAAAAACTGGAACTTGAAAAAGTGACAAAACTTTGCGGCACCTTAACCCATGAAGATGTAATCAACCATTATGCAGATGCGGACCTGTTTGTGCTGGGTTGCCAGATAGCCCGCAATGGCGACAGGGACGGCATCCCCAATGTGATGGCGGAAAGTATGGCAATGAATCTACCGGTGGTGGCAACAAATGTTTCAGGAATACCTGAATTTCTTGAAGACCGTGTATCCGGGATGATGGTGCCGCAAAAGGATCCAAAAGCCCTGGCCCGTGCCATGGAAACAGTCTTGACGGATACCGATTTAAGAAAACAGATGACCCTGGAAGCCAGAAAAAGGATTGCCAGGGAGTTTAATAATCAAAAGCTGATAAAAGATCTGGCCCGTATTTATCAGGACAAGATACCTGGCCTGGGAATTGAACCCAACCAGGTTAACCGAGCAGAATTACAATGAGAATAGCCTTTTATGCCCCATTTAAACCACTTGGGCATAAAAATCCGTCGGGCGACCTTGTCATTGCCCGGGGCATTGTCGGATTTCTTGAAGAACAGGGGCATATAATTGATGTTCAAAGCACTTTAAGGGCCAGGTGGATTTATTTTAAGCCATGGCTGTGGCTGTTATTGGCCCTTGATTTTATACGGTGCTTAAAACAACTTCATAAAAACCTTCCGGATTTATGGCTGACCTATCATACCTATTACAAAGCACCGGATCTTATAGGTCCCTGGATTTGCAGGATACTGGGCATCAAATATGTGATCTTTCAAGGGATTTATTCCACTAAAAGAAAAAAAAGGCTAAAGACAATCCTCGGGTTTTATCTGAATCGAGCAGCCTTGATCCGGGCTGATCATGTTTTTACAAACAAAATTCCAGATTTGAAAAACTTAAAGCGTATTATCCCCCCAAAAAAACTGTCCTATATAAAACCCGGCATCAAATATAATGCATTTAAAAAAGATGAAAGCTTTGGAAGACTGCAAAGAAAAGAATGGGGTTTGGAATCCTGTCCGGTTATCCTCACAGCTGCAATGTTTAGGGATGATGTAAAAACCCAGGGGCTGTCATGGCTGATAAAGTGCTGTGAAGAACTTGTGAAATTAAAAATAAGATTTCAT
>JAUVKE010000360.1 GCA_030592105.1 Desulfobacteraceae bacterium | reverse complement strand
GTTAATGAATAGATATTATTTAAATACCTGCTTTTTCATTTAAATATATTAATTTTGTTAACATTAGATTCATATTTTTTTAAAATTGTGTTAATTTATTCTTCATTGCTCAAAGCTTGGTATCTTGTCATTAAAATACTGGTTTGCCAAGTTTAAAGATTTGATTTCTAAAGAAAAGGTTGACAATAATAAGGATTTTCTGCTTTGAATGTTCGAAGTTTGTAACAAATGGGGGCTGGATTTAATTCCGGCCATTTTAGGATATGAGTTGCCCAGGATAAAACCAGTCCCAATAAATATAAGGGTACCCATAAATAAGTACCATTGATTGATGTAAAAGTGCTCCCTTTGATTGAGAGAAGGAATTTTAAAAAAATCAAATAGTGAGAATTATGGAAATAAAAGAATTAACTGAAAAAGTAGAACGGGAGAATGTGGCAGTCAGAAGCATTATGACTGAACTGGAAAAGGTTATTGTCGGTCAAAAGGGACTCATTGACCGGCTTCTGATCGGGATTCTTTGTGACGGGCATCTCCTCATCGAGGGGCTCCCCGGCCTTGCAAAAACAACCGCTGTAAAGCGGCTGGCATCTATTATTGATTTGAGTTTTCAGAGAATTCAGTTTACTCCGGATCTTCTCCCCGCCGATATTACCGGAACCCAGATTTACAGGCCGGATACTGCAAAATTTGAAGTCAAAAAAGGTCCGATATTTCATAATATCATTCTGGCAGATGAGATAAACCGCGCTCCTGCCAAGGTGCAGAGTGCGCTTTTAGAGGCGATGCAGGAAAAGCAGGTAACAGTGGGAAATGAAACTTTTATGCTCCCTCTCCCCTTTCTTGTGCTGGCCACCCAGAACCCCATTGAGCAGGAGGGGACATATCCCCTGCCCGAGGCTCAGACCGACCGCTTTATGCTTAAAATTAAAATAGATTATCCTGCAGAATCCGAAGAAAAAGAGATTATGAAACGGGTTTACAGCGGCATTGATGAAATACCGGTTAATAAAATTGATGCCTCAGTTCTTTTATCTGCAAAAAATCTGGTAAGCCAGATTCATATGGAAGAAAAAGTGCTTGATTACATTGTAAGACTGGTCAATGTCACCAGAAAACCGGCTGAATTCGGGCTTGATCTGGATCATTTAATTGCGTATGGGGCATCACCCAGGGCATCTATATTTCTGGGGATGGCCGCCCGGGCCCATGCTTTTCTCACAGGGCGGGGATATGTTACACCCCAGGATGTTAAAAGCATGGCTTATGATGTATTAAGACACAGGATTTTACTCAGTTATGAGGCCGAAGCCGATGGTCTTTCAACTGATGATATTATTTTTCAAATTTTAGAACGGCTGGAAGTGCCTTGATCTGTTATGTTGTCAAAAGAACTAATTAAAACAATTCAAAGATTTCATTTTAAAACACGTTATCTTGCCGATGAAATGTTTGCAGGCCAGTATACAAGCGCCTTTAAAGGCCGCGGCATGGAGTTTGCTGAAGTCAGGGAATATATTCCCGGTGATGATATTCGTATCATAGACTGGAATGTTTCCGCCAGATTCGGCCGACCCTTTGTAAAAATGTTTCATGAAGAAAGAGAACTTACAGTAATACTTGTAATTGATCTTTCTGCTTCCAACATGTTTGCAACCAGGAAACGTTTTAAAAGAGACCTGATAGCGGAAGTTGCAGGGACACTGGCTTTTCTTGCAATTAAAACCAATGATAAAGTCGGTGCGATTCTCTTTACTTCATCAGTGGAAAAATTTATTCCGCCTAAAAAAGGAAGCGCCCATGTGTGGCGGCTGATCAAGGAGATCTTCACCCATGAGGAGTCTGCCACCGGAACTAATATTGAAGCAGCCCTCACATATTTAAACAGGACTGTCAAAAGGAACAGTATTGTTTTCCTCCTTTCCGATTTTATGGATGCCGGTTATGAAAAAGCTTTAAAAATAACTTCCAGCAAACATGACCTTACAATGATACGGGTCGAAGATGATGCCGAAAAAAGCCTGCCTGATATGGGACGGGTAACTTTTACCGATCCGGAATCTGGTGAAATCTGCCGTGTTAACACTTCAAACCGTAGGGTAAGGCGTCTCTGGAGAGAAGAAAGAGAAAAAAAAGAGCGGGATATTCAAACAACCTGTTCCAAATGCAGAATATCTCTAATTAAACTTAATACAAAAAAATCTGCAACTAAGCCCCTTATGAGATATTTTCTTGAAAGAGGGCGGAGATAATGAAAAAATATTGCTTCCTTATCTTTATTTACCTTTTTATTGTTGCACCAGAGTGTTTTAGTTCCCATGGGAGCATTTCCGGCAATGATTATGAAGTGACTGCGCAATTCATGCAAAAAAAAGCTGCACCAGGAGAGATTGTAAATTTACATTTAAATTTTAAAATCCCTTCCGGATTTACACTTTCTGATAATGCTGAAATAGCAGGTTTAGATAATTATGATATAGTTGGAAAAAAAAATCTGGCAAATGGAATATCCATAGATATTTTTGTGGACAGAATGGAAGAGATTAACCTCCCTCCCCTTGAAATTTGTCTGTATGATAAAGATGGCAAGCAAAAAAGACTTAAAAGTAATCCCATTGTTTTACCTGTGGAACCTTTGCTAAAAGTTAAACCTGGGGAAAATCTTTTGCGCCCTGCAAAAAGCATAATATCCAGCGGATATGGGATCAAGAAGGTTTTGTTAATTGTTTTTTCAATTATAGTTATTATTCTTGTTGGTATTGCCGCTTATTATTTTATTAAATATTTCAAAAGCAGAAAAACCGGCCCAGGTGCCCCGACGTTACCCCCTCACATTCACGCTTTTAATAGAATCGATGGACTTTTATTATCCGGAATTCCTGATGGAGACAAAAAAAGGGGTTTTTGTTTTATTTTGTCCGAAATTTTGCGTGAATATATGGGGGCGATCAGGGATTTCAATCCCCTTGAAATGACCACCCATGAAATATCCGGAGTGGTTAAAAAAAAATCAGATCTTGAATTGCTCAACATCTTAAAAAAAATGGATATGGTAAAATTTGCGGATACTTTTATAAGTGCTTCAAATCTGGAAGAACAG
>JAUVKE010000468.1 GCA_030592105.1 Desulfobacteraceae bacterium | reverse complement strand
TATCTGACGCAGAGATTGGTGAAAAAGACAGTTTTCGTTCGGGCAATACTTAGGAATATTATGATAGTAGATGGTAAACAGCTTAGGCCAATCTGGTTGGACAATGATTCCGGAATCGTTAAAATAATAGATCAAAGACTTTTACCTCACGAGTTTGTCATTACTGATTTGAAAACCGTTGACGATACCATTGAAGCAATTAAAGAGATGTATGTTCGTGGTGCACCACTTATTGGAGCAACCGCTGCTTATGGAGTCTATCTTGCCGTTTTGAACTCACTCGAAGAGACCAGTCAGAATGAATATATTTTAAATGAATGTAACCGATTAAAAGCTGCAAGACCTACGGCGGTAAATCTTGTATGGGCTGTTGACAGGATGCTTCTTTTATTATCAGATATTATAAATATTGATGCAAAATTAAATGCTGCACAAAAAGAAGCTGCTGCAATTACTGATGAGGAGGCCGAAAACTGTAGAAAAATAGGTGAATATGGTTTATCTTTGATTCAGGAAATCAGTTTGAAAAAAAAAGGAGACAGAGTAAATATTCTGACTCATTGTAACGCCGGCTGGCTGGCATGTGTTGATTACGGAACTGCAACAGCTCCGATTTATGCGGCTTTTGATAAAGGGATTGATCTGCATGTCTGGGTGGACGAAACCAGACCTTTGAATCAAGGGGCAAGACTTACTGCATGGGAACTCGGTAAACACGGGGTGAACCATACTGTAATAACAGACAATGCCGGCGGACATATTATGCAGCATGGAATGGTTGATATTGTTCTGGTGGGTACTGACAGGACTACGCATACCGGAGACGTGGCAAACAAGATTGGAACATATCTTAAAGCTCTCGCTGCATGGGATAATGGGATTCCTTTTTATGTGGCTTTGCCATCAAGTACTTTTGACTGGAAATGTAAAAACGGGGTTTCTGATATTACGATTGAAGAGCGGGATCCAGATGAAGTAAGATATATTTATGGCAGGAATAATAACAAAATAATAAAAGTTCTTGTCCCGCCAGAGGAAAGTCCTGCAGCAAATTACGCTTTTGATGTTACCCCTGCCAGACTTGTAACCGGTTTCATTACTGAAAGAGGGATTTGCAAGGCGAATGAGCAGGATATTAAAACATTATTTCCTGAAAAAAACTAAACTATAAACAAGAGCTTATAACCTCAAACTATATATCTGCTGATATTTTATTTTTATGCTAACAGAACTTGAAAAAAAAATTATTGCTTCTATTCAGGGAGATATACCTGTTGCAAAACGGCCTTATCAGATTATGGCTGATAAACTTGGTATCTCAGAAGAAAAATTTATAGAGCTTTTAAAAAATCTGTATGATAAAAAATTTATAAGGCGTTTTGGTGCAACAATACGGCACCAGCAATCTGGTTTCGCAGCAAACGCAATGGTAGCGTGGAATGTTGATTCGAATAAAGCAGATAAGGCTGGTAAGATAATGGCATCTTTTATGGAGGTTTCACATTGTTATAAAAGAGTTAGAAATAAAGAATGGCCATATAATCTGTATACAATGATTCATGCCGCAGATAAAGAATCATGCTCTGAAATTGCCTGTAAAATTTCCGAAGCAACTAGAATTAAGGATTATAAAATTCTTTTTTCTGTAAGGGAATTTAAAAAAATCTCAATGCGCTATTTTTCTTAAGATTTGTGAAACAAGATTCTCCAAATATTCTTTTAATCAACCCATGGATACATGATTTTGCAGCTTATGATTTCTGGGCAAAACCGATTGGGCTTTTATACCTTGCCGCAATATTAAAACAATACGGTTTTTCAGTTTTTTATATAGACTGCCTTGACAGATTTCATCCTGAAATGCCTGTGACAGATCCCTGCTTAAGATATGGACGGGGACCATACCTCAAAACACAAATTCAAAAACCTTCCCCTTTTTTTGACATACCAAGAAAATTTTCCAGATACGGCATTAAAAAAGAATGGTTTGAAAACGATCTCAAAGCAATACCAGAACCTGATCTTGTTTTGATTACATCCATGATGATTTACTGGTATCCTGGAATACAGGAAACCATCCGTAAAATAAAAGAAATTTATCCGGATGTCCCGGTTGTACTGGGTGGAGTTTATGCCACTCTATGCGAAAAACATGCAGTTGAATATTCAGGGGCAGATCATGTAGTAACAGGAATGGGAGAAGAACATAT
>JAUVKE010000149.1 GCA_030592105.1 Desulfobacteraceae bacterium | reverse complement strand
ATAACTAAAATAATATCAATAGATGATTTGAAACAGGTTTCAGTATCAAACTTCTAAATTTCTCGTTTTTTTTGTAATTTTTTGATAAAGTGTTGCTTCTTAGTATTTTGTGGGATTTATATTGTCTTACGATCTATACTTGTTTTTGGAAAAATATATATTATATGGAAGGATTAGAAAGACAAATCTGTAATAAAAAAACAGGGGAGTTTGAAGGGCCTGAAAAGAGACTTGAAATTATTCTCCATTCAAAACCGCATGGAGTCGGGCTAAGCAGTGATGCATGCTGGGAACGTGTTGTTAAGGCTGTGGGTGCCTCTATTATAAGTAAAATATCAAACAAATATATTAATTCATATTTATTATCTGAATCGAGTCTTTTTGTCTGGAATGACCGGATTCTTTTGATTACATGCGGCAACACTACTCCTGTGATGGCCTTGCCTGAAATCTTGAAGATTATAAAAAAAGAGAATATATCCTCTATTTCTTATGAAAGGAAAAAAAACAGTTTTTCTGAAAAACAGACATTTTGGGATGATGCTTCTTATATTGCGAAATTTTTCAAAGGGAAAACCCTCAAGTTTGGCGCAGGCGGTGAGAGTTATATGGATATTTTTTATTCCCTTTGTTCCGGATCCCCTGCTGGTCGGCCCCAGTCTCTTCAGCTTTTTATGTATAATCTGGATCGGTCTGCAATGAAAAATTTTTATCAAAAAGAATCAAATACGTCCCAGCAGGCAGCATCTGTATTGGGGATTGATAAATTATATCCCGATGCTGTTACGGATGATTATATGTTTTCGCCGTATGGTTATTCAATAAATGGAATTATGGATAATAACTACTTTGCCATCCATGTTACACCACAGCCGGAAGGCTCCTACGCAAGTTTTGATACCAGCCTCATTAACAAAGATTCTGTTTTAATGATAAAAAAGGTTTTATCTATTTTCAAACCTGAAAAATATTCTCTTTTTCTTAAAACAGATTTAACAAAAGGGTATTTAAAAATTCATTCAGTTATTACAGATGCTGTGCAGGAAATAAAGACCGGAAACAGTGAAGATTTAATAAAACTGACCAGTTCGGATCTTGGTTATGCGGCTACATTTTTATATTCAGGGGGTAAGATAAAGCCAGGCCAAAAAAAATAATATGAACAGATCAGAAATATTAGAGGAAAAGGTTAAAAAAATTGCGCAAAATTTGTCAAAAGGTTCAAGGAGAAGCCACAATTGGGAGCATACCATCCGTGTGGTGGGGTTGTGCCGCCGTATTGGACTTAAAAAGGGTGCTGATATGGATGTACTTTTAACTGCTGCCTATCTCCATGATATTGGAAGAGATGCCCAGGATTCTTCCAAAGGCCTTCTTTGTCATGCAAAGGAAGGGGCAAGGATCGCCCTTCCCATAGTTAAACAGCTTCCTTTATCAGAAGAGCAGAGAAAAAATATTATTCATTCCATTAGAACACACAGGTTCCGGGGGAATCATATTCCTGAAACCATTGAAGCAAAATTATTATATGATGCAGATAAGCTCGACGCCCTGGGGGCTATTGGTGTAGCAAGGGCATTCCTTTTTGCAGGGGAACTGGGAGCGAGGCTCCATAATCCTGATATCAGGGTTGAAGATGCCATGGCGTATTCCAAAGATGATACAGGCTACAGGGAATACAGACTAAAGCTGTGTAAAATAAAAGAGCGGCTCCTTACAGATGAGGGGAAAGAAATGGCTCTGGGTCGTCATTTATTTATGGAGAATTTTTTTGTACAATTTCTTAAAGAATATAAAGGGGAAGTTTAATTCATGGGTATTAACCGTGTTGAAAAAACAGATGATTTTGTAAAAATAAAACACGTACTTATAAGTGTTTCTGATAAAAGCGGTCTGGATGATTTGATTCCCGGACTGGTCAGTATTAATCCGGAAATAAAAATATTTTCAACAGGGGGGACATATAAAAGAATAAAAGAAATTCTGGGGAGCAGCTTTGAATCATGTCTCACCCAGGTATCGGACTATACCGGGCAGCAGGAGACCCAGGGGGGACTCGTGAAAACCCTTGATTTTAAAATATATCTGGGGATTCTCACTGAAAAATATAACGATTCCCACCAGGAAGATCTTAAACGGACAGGAGCCGTTCCCATAGATATGGTTGTTGTAAATCTCTATCCTTTTAAAGAAACAATAGCAAAACCGGATGTTACCCTGGAACAGGCCAGGGGGAATATAGATATAGGAGGTCCATGCATGATCAGAGCCTCTGCGAAAAATTTTTTAAGAGTCGCTTCTGTGGTAAATCCTTCTGATTATGAAATGATTCTTTCCAGCCTTAAAGAACACCAGGGAGAACTTCCCCTTGAAATACGGTTTCAGCTTGCAAAAAACGCATTTGAACATACCGCTGTGTATGACCGGACCATTGCCGACCATCTGGCTGGCCAGTCTTATAATGATGTAAAAGATTGTTATTAAAAAGGAGCCTGAAGTATGACTGACGATTTAAAAAAAATGTATAAAACAATAATGGATGATAAATTTCCTCCGAATTTAGAAATAAGCTTTGTTGATAATAAAAAAAGGCAGACTCTTTTTTATGAAAAGGTAACCTGGAGAATTGATAATATTGAAAAAGGTTTAAGATACGGTGAAAATCCCGGGCAGGAGGCTGCACTTTACAAAATGATAAACGGCAATCTTTTACTTGGCGACACGCAGACCATTGCACCCGGCCGTTATCTCACCTCTGATATTGAACTTTTACAGTCAGGGAAACATCCCGGAAAAACAAACCTTACAGATGCTGATAATGCTTTAAATATTTTAAGATACTTTACTGATAGGCCCATGGCTGTAATTGTAAAGCATAACAATCCCTGCGGAGCCGCAATATCCGATTCCCTGGAAAATGCTTATGCAAAAGCCTATATGGCAGACAGAGTGGCGGCCTTTGGCGGGTGCATAGCCGTAAACAAAGCTGTGGACAAGGCAACAGCAGAAGCTGTAAGTAATCAGTATGCTGAGGTCCTGGTTGCCCCTGATTTTGAAGAGGGGGTAATCGATATTCTGGGGAAAAGAAAAAACTTAAGGGTTATCAGGATAAATAATATCAATTCTCTTCATACATTTGTGGGGAGCAGGGTGGTGGAATTTAAAACCCTTATTGACGGAGGGATAATTTCACAATGGTCCTACCTTCCGACTACCCTTTTAAAAGAAGATCTTAAACCTGCTGAAACCGAATATAAAGGTGAAAAATATAAAACCAAAAGGGAACCTTCGGATAAAGAATATGAAGATTTAATCTTTGGGTGGCTTGTGGAGTCAGGAATCACTTCCAATTCTGTTATTTATGTTAAAGATCTTGTAACAGTCGGCATAGGTACCGGAGAGCAGGATAGGGTCGGCGTGGCTCAAATTGCCAGGGACAAAGCCCATAGAAAGCTTGGGGACAGGTATGCCTTTAAAAAATCAGGGGTTTCCTATAATGACATGGAAGATTCCAAAGAAAAAAGAGAGATTGATGCCATGGTGTTAAAAGAGCGGGGGGGACTTATGGGTGCAGCCATGGTCAGTGATGCATTCTTTCCTTTCAGGGACGGGATAGATGTGGGAATTAAAGAGGGGGTATCCTGCGTAATTCAGCCTGGAGGTTCCACCAATGACTATCAGTCCATAGAAGCGTGTAATGAATCGGATGTTGCCATGGTCTTTACCGGCCAGAGAAGCTTTAAGCATTAAAAAAAACAGGTAACTTCTAAGTATTTTTTTTATAATATTTTATGGATAATATTCAAATTTATTGAGACGTTGCCATATTTACGATTAAAAGGATAATATCATAGATGAAAGCAGAGCCTGATGAATATGTTTTCAGGTATAAAATATCTGAACTTAATTCTGAATCTAATAAGGAGAACGTCTCTTCCATATCAAGGGAAAAACTTTTAAGAACCCATCTTAAAAATATTCTTAATATTCTTATTCCATGCAATGGTAATTCTGAGGTAAAAATCGATGGATTCAAATTGCTCAATAACAGGAGTGAAATATACCGGCTTTTTGAAGAGGAGGAAGATATATCGGCTGTTGATAGTGAATCTCCCCCTGATTATGATGCAAAAAAATTGGGTCCAAAATCTGAAAAAAAAACTCTGCCCAAAAATAGGGGATTGAATTCCGGGTTTCAATCTTTAAAAAATGCCTCTTTTTATGAGCCTGTAATAGAGTATATGGCAAAACAGCTTGATTCCATGCTGGAACTGGTGGAATTAGAAAGTAACGGTAAAAAAGCAGATATCGATGCCTTCAGACTTAAAGATCTGTCGCACTGGGTTGAGGAGGCTCCATGTGATCCCGCTGATATACTGAGTTATCTGGCAACAAAATGTAACTGCAGTTGTGTTTTCTGCTATAACAAGGGTTGTCCCCCGGAGCTTGCCCTTGTAAGTCCATTAAGATCCCCGGGAGAGGAGTATAAAGAGGCTCAAACCCGCCTTAAATATTATTATCCTGCACAGAACAGAAATTTATTTCCCAGCCTGGGGACCTGTTTTGAAACATCTATTCATCCAAAGTTTAAGGATCTGCTGACAAAGGTTCGGGAAAAAAGCGGCCGAATTATCAGAATGGCCACCAATGGGGACAACCTCACAAAGGATATGGTTAATTATCTTTCGGAAAAGGGCCCGTTGCATTTAGATATTGCTTTGCACAGTTCTTCTCTTAAAAGAAGAAAGCGGCTGATGCGTGGTAAAAACCCGGAAAATGGTATTAATTCTCTTTCCTTGCTAAATAATGCAGGGATAGTGTATGATGTTGTCATTGTCCCCTGGCCAGAGGATTCTGTCCATGAGATGTTGGATGATCTGGAGGAGACAGTTGCTTATGCGGATAAAAATAATTGTCGTCTTGTCCAGATAAGTTTGCCGGGTTATGCAAAATATTTTTCAAGGGAAGATCTGCTTGATGATTTTTGCTGGGAAACCATTACTGCCCGTGTTCGGGAGATAAGATCCAGGTATACTGTCCCGGCAATACTAAGACCTGCAATTTATGAAGAAAGGCTTTATTGCAAACAGAAAAATCTGCCTGAAATTATAGGGGTTGTAAAGGGCTCCCCATCTTTTTATTCCGGCTTGAAAAGTAATGATGTGATAACAAATATTTCCGGCAATATTATAAAAACCAGACCCCAGGCAAGGAATCTTCTTTCAATTATTCAGAAAAGTGAAATTGAGACCGTCCCCATTGAAGTTTTAAGGGATAATATTAAGCTCGATTTAATATTGGATATGAAGAAAAAATCATATCCCTATTCAAAGAAGATTGATACACATCTTGGTCTGATCTTTATGGGGACCGGCCTTAAAAAAGGTTACCTGGAAGGGATATTCGATATTATAGAAGGGGAAAAAGGTGATAATATATTGTTTCTCAGCTCTTTTCTCATGAAACCGCTGCTGGAACAACTGTT
The DNA here is from genome assembly GCA_030592105.1 of Desulfobacteraceae bacterium. The sequence continues at coordinate 1,098 of JAUVKE010000149.1, read as the reverse complement.
AAAAGAGTCACCATATCTTAAAAGTAATAATATTAAAATAGGGGTTCCTCAAAACCGGTTTTTTGGTGGAAATATCCGTATGGGTGATCTTTTAGTGGTTCAGGATTATATAGACTATATAAAGGACTACAAAAGGTCATCAGGTATAAATCCCGATCTGGTAATTATCCCCTCTTCACCTTTTAATTTGAGCGGCTGGGGAAGAGACTTAACAGGGAGGGTCTATCTTGATATAGAGAGGGAAACAGGGGTTCCTGTGGAGCTTCTTGAGTGTGAGACTATTTATGATTGATATTTATTTTATTGTTTTAGGAGGATTTTCATGGACGAAGAAAAAAAAATTAGAGTCATCATAGCCAAACCCGGACTTGACGGACATGACCGTGGTGCAAAGGTTCTTGCTTTTGGACTTAGAGATCATGGTATGGAGGTGATCTATACAGGGAGAAGGCAATCAGCAGAAAAGATTGTAAAAGCAGCTTTGCAGGAGGATGTTGATGTTGTCGGGCTTAGCTGTTTGTCAGGTGCACATTTAACCTTTTTCCCAAAGGTCGTTAATCTTTTAAAGGAGAAGAATGCCGAAGAGATTCTGGTTATAGGGGGGGGCATCATACCGGATGATCATATACAAATATTAAAAAAAAAGGGTATTTCAGAGATCTTCGGGCCAGGTACTTTGATGGATGAAATTGTAGATTATATACGAAATAATGTACGCAAATAAAATATAGATCGTCACATAAATAATTTCACTGCGTTATCGTCGTCGGAGTATTATAATACTCCTTCCTCCCTCTGGCCTTGTGAAATGAATTATCTGACAATCTATAGCTATTTTATTTGGATGAAACGGCTTTAATTTTATAGATTGAAAAGGAGAGAATTATTCATGGATAATGATAAGAAACTGGAAGAAATAAAAAAGGTTCGCAAGGTGTGGGAAGAAAAGGTACGCGCCCCTTCTGCCAAAAGATTCAGAATGGAGGATCGTCCCACGGAATTTCATTCACCTGATGAAATACCTGATTTTGATTTTCTAAGAGATGTTGGATTTCCAGGTCAATATCCGTATACAGCTGCCCCATATGCAGTGAATCT
>JAUVKE010000483.1 GCA_030592105.1 Desulfobacteraceae bacterium | reverse complement strand
GCATCATCTGCTATTCCATTGGCCATTTTTCCTATAATATTGGCAGTGGCCGGCGCCACAACAACAGCATCTGCTTTGTCTGCCCAGTCAATATGTTTTATGGAAGCATTTGGATCTGTTTCAAAAAGATCTGAGTAAACAGAATGCCCAGATATGGCCTCAAAAGTCAGGGGAGCTATAAATTTTTTTGCGCTTTGCGTCATGAGCACTTTAACGCTTGCATTCTGCTTTACAAGAAGTCTTAAAAGTTCTACGCTTTTGTAGGCTGCTATGCCTCCGCAGACACATAATACAATATTCTTATTTTCCATGGAATATTTTCTCCGTATTATCCGGTGGATTACAACCCATTAATCTCTCCCCGTTCCTAATTAGGCATAAAGTGAGTGGGATCCTCATAATTTTCGAATCGCGTATAAGCGCTTAAAAACGAAAGTTTTACATTTCCCACAGGTCCATTTCTTTGTTTGGCAATTATAAATTCCGCAGTCCCTTTAAATGGATTATTTTCGTCTTTATTATATACTTCGTCCCTGTAAATAAAAGCAACTATATCGGCGTCCTGCTCAAGGGCTCCTGATTCTCTCAGATCTGAAAGCTGGGGGCGTTTATCTACTCTGTCTTCGAGCCTCCTGTTTAGCTGGGAAAGGGCCAGCACCGGCACATTAAGTTCTTTGGCCAGCATCTTTAAGGATCTTGAAATTTCTGAAAGCTCAAGGTCCCTCCGTTCTGAAGAAGCACTTCCCTTTATGAGCTGCAGGTAATCGACTATAATAAGAGATAAATCAGTTTCCATTTTTAACCTGCGTGTTTTGGCTCTAATGGACATGGCCGTAATATCAGGGGAATCATCTATAAAAATAGGTGCTTCAGCCAATGTGCCTGCAGCGTCAGTAACGCGGCGCCAGTCCTCTTCTTCTAAAAAACCACCTTTTAAGCGAAATGAGTCCACCCTTGCCTCAGCACATACCAGGCGCATGGCCAGCTGCTCTTTTGACATTTCAAGTGAAAAAAGAGCCACCGGCGCCATTGCATCAACAGCGGCATTCCTTGCAATATTAAGAGCCAGGGTCGTTTTCCCCATGGCCGGACGAGCCGCTAATATTATAAGATCGGAGCCCTGCAGGCCGGATGTAAGATTATCAATTTGGGAAAAGCCTGTGGGAATACCTGTGATTAACTGTTTGCTTCCATGGAGATCTTCAAGAATATCTATGGTACTGTCGATGAGCTTTCCAATACGGAAAAATGATGGTTTTATTTTGTTTTCAGATATTTCAAAAACAGATTTTTCTGCAAAATTGATAGTGTCGTCAACATCTCCGCTATCTTCATAACATCGTTTGATAATGGCATTGGATTTATCGATGAGGCGTCTTAGGTCAGCCTTGTCATGGATGATTTTGGCATAATACTGTGCATTTACAGCCAGGGGGATTGTATTAAAAAGATTGGTGATACAGGCTGCTCCGCCAATATCTTCAAACTCCCCCTTTTTTCTTAGAATATTGGTGAGGGTTATAAGGTCAACCGGTTCATTTTTAGAAAAAAGATCAACTATTGCAGAAAATATTTTTTGATGGGCAGATCTGTAAAAATCTTCCGAAGATACAATTTCAACAACATCGAGAAAAGTGTCGTTATCTATAAGGATTGAGCTGAGTATAGACTCTTCAGCATCAATGCTTTGGGGCGGCAGTCGGTAAAGCGAAGGGTTTTTTTCCATATTCCTATGATTGAGCTTTAAGTACCTTTTTGAATAAAACTCGGTAAATGTCACATAAATTAATATTTTGCAGTAGTGTCCGGTTAGAATCTTGCGTGAGGGGAGTTTAATTGTTTTTTTAGCGTATTGAATAAATTTCGGAAAAAACAATTAAACTTCCCGTATTTTTTTTGCAATTTTTTAACCGGACACTGCTGAATATTTTGTGGATAATGTCCGATATTGAGAAGTTACTTTATCGAAGATGTACTGAAAATATATAGCAGTGGTTGAACGAAAAGTATGATTTTTCATAGAGCCAGGAGGGTTAAAACTTAAGGATCGGAAATGAAATTATATGAACCAAAATCCTTCACAATTT
>JAUVKE010000301.1 GCA_030592105.1 Desulfobacteraceae bacterium | reverse complement strand
TTCTGAATCTCCGGCGACATTACCTTCAGGAAGAATAACCGTAACACGGGTTTCTGAAGATTTCCCTGCTTTTTTACACAAGAGATCAAGATTTTTTGAGTCTAAAGGTGTCAAAAAAGGGATGATCTGATTTTCCAGAAGCGTGGCACGTATAATAAGATCTTCTTTTATCTTATCCAGCAAAAAATTTTCCGCAAACCTGGATAAATATAATGATACAGCAAGCAAAGAAACAATAATGATAATCAAATAGGAGGGATAAATCTGCCAGATGAGTTTTAATTTTTTATTCATATGTCATTTCCCCACAAATCTATAACCAACGCTCCTCACTGTTTCAATATATTTCCCGAAAGAACCAAGTTTTTTCCGCAGGCCTGCAATTTGTACATCTACGCTTCTATCTGTAACTGCATACTCTTTTCCCCTTACTCCATCTACGATCTGGTTTCTGGTAAAAACCCATCCAGGATTTGCAGCAAGAAATTTTAAAATCTGGAACTCTGTAAAAGTAAGATCAATTGTTTTTTCTTCTATTGTTACTTCTCTTCTGCCGGAATCGATCATAAGTTCGTGTATTCTCATGACAGGATCTTTATGTTCCAGAGGTTTCTCTTTTCTTCTTAAAACTGCTTTTACCCTTGCAACAAGAACACGCGGAGAAAAAGGCTTGGTAATATAATCATCCGCACCAATTTCAAGGCCTGTAACAATATCTGCCTCTTCCCCCTTTGCAGTCAGCATAATTACAGGAATTTGTTCTGTGCGGCTGTTTTTTTTAAGGATTTTTGCAACCTCCAAACCATCAATTCCAGGCAGCATTAGATCAAGGAGTATAAGATCAAAACTCAGCAAAGCAACTTTATTCAATGCATCTTCACCGGACCCCGAACAGACAATTTTAAAACCATCCCTGCTTAAATTATATCTGACAAGTTCCTGAATGTCCTCTTCATCATCTACCACAAGTATTTTTTTTGTCATGATTTTAATCCATGCCTTACGATTTCACCCTCAACAAGATAAATCACTTCTTCCGCAATATTGGTTGCATGATCGGCTAATCTCTCCAGATGTCTTGAAACAAGTAAAAGATTTATAAGATATCCAACACTATCTGTATTAGAGGTTATTGCCTCTTTTATTTTGTCGTAGGCCTTTTTTTGTATAAAGTCGACTTCATCATCTAATGTAAGGACTTTCATAGCAAGATCCAGATCAAGATTAACAAAAGAATCGAGACTCATTTTAAGCATATTCCGAGCTTTTTCCACCATTACTGAATAATCAAAAACAAAATCATATTTTTTTTGCCTGGCGATAATTTCAACACGTTCTGCAATATTCACCGCCTGATCCCCTATCCTTTCAAGCTCATTATTTATTTTAATACCTGCGATTAAAAATCTTAAATCAACAGCTACCGGCTGGTGGAGTGCAAGGATTTTCAAACACTCTTCCTCTATTTTAACCTCCATTTCATCGACTTCATAATCCCCGGCTATAACTTTACCAGCAAGGGCAGCATCATTTTTATCAAGGGATTCTGCTGCCATTTGTATATGCTTTTCAACCAATGCACCAAGGGTCAATATTCTTTTTTTGATCTCCGTGAGCTCTTTTTGGAAATAGCCAGACATGTTATTCCTCTATTTTAGGATCGGAAATTATATAAATTGAACAAAAATTGTGAAGGATTTTGGTTCATATACAAGGCGCATTAAAGGTTGAATATTTGATGTATTCGGCCTTTGATGTAACGCAGTAGATGGACCAAAAGACAAACAATTTCGTTCAAGTAATTTCATTTCCGATCCTTAGCCAAAACGACCGGTTATATAATCCTCTGTGGTTTTCAGAGTTGGCCGGGTAAAGACCGTATCTGTTTTACCAACCTCAATTAATTTCCCAAGATAGAAAAAGGCTGTTATATCTGATGTACGGGCAGCCTGTTGCATATTATGGGTTACAATAATAATTGTATACGATTTTTTTAAATCATGTATCAGTTCTTCGATTTTTTGAGTTGCGATGGGATCAAGTGCGGAACATGGCTCATCCATAAGGAGCACTTCAGGCTCCACGGCCAGCGCTCTTGCAATACATAAACGCTGCTGCTGCCCTCCGGATAGCCCAAGGGCTGAGTTATGGAGCCTGTCTTTTACTTCATCCCAAAGGGCACTTGATTGAAGGCTTTTTTCAATCAGTTCCGCAATGAGGTTTTTGTCCTTTATACCTTTTACTCTTAATCCATAAGCAACATTTTCAAAAATAGTTTTGGGGAAAGGATTCGGTTTTTGAAAAACCATCCCTATCCGCCCCCTTAAACTTACTACATCCATTGAAGGGTCACAGATTTCTTCGCCGTCGATGAGAATACTCCCTTCAACCCGAATCCCCGTTATTAGATCATTCATTCTGTTCAGGCACCTTAAAAAAGTACTTTTTCCACAGCCCGAAGGACCGATCAGCGCTGTTACCTGATTTTCGTAAAAATTCAGGGAAATATCATAGAGAGCCTTAAATTCCCCGTAGTAAAAATTTAAATTTTTTGATATAATTTTAAGACGATGGCTCATTATTCTCTGTTTTTTTCATATAATAAGGTTAATTTTGAGGGCTGGTTTTAATTTTGCTATTTTCCTTTACGCGATATTTAATAATTACATTAATTTTTTCCTGAGTTTCGATCTGTAGATAATGGCAATTAAATTCATCCCGAGCACCAATCCTATCAACACAAGAGCCGTTCCGTATTGCAGGTGTCTTGTCTTTTCAATCTCTGTTCCTGCGGTGGCAAGAACATAAATATGATATGGAAGTGCCATTATTTCACTGAACATGCTACTGGGCAATTTAGGCGAAAAAAAGACAGCTGCGGTAAACATGATTGGAGCGGTTTCTCCTGCTGCCCTGCTGATACCCAATATTCCTCCGGTTAGTATTCCAGGGGCAGCTGCTGGAAGAACAATCCTGAAAATTGTCTGAAACTTGGTGGCACCTAACCCGAGGGATGCTTCTCTATGGGTGAGAGGGACGGCCTTTAAAGCCTCCTCAGTGGAAGCGATGATTACAGGGAGTGTCATTACGCCAAGTGTTAATGCCCCTGCAATCAGAGAAACTCCCATTTTTAAATAAGTAACAAAAAAAGAAAGCCCAAAAAGGCCATAAACAACAGAAGGAACGCCTGCGAGATTACTTATGCAAAGCCTGAGCACACGTAAGGTTTTACTCTGTGTAGTATATTCATTTAAATATACCGCTGAAGCCACACCCACCGGAAAAGCAACTCCCATTGTACCTAAACAAAGGTAAAGAGTTCCTATAATGCATGGTAAAATGCCCCCTTTGGTCATGGAATCCGTTGGTGGTTTTGTTAAAAACTCCCAGGTTATCGCAGACCACCCGTTTGAAACAATAAAATATAAAATTACGGCAAGGGCCAAAAAATTAATAAATGCTGCCGACCTGAATAAAAAATAGAATAAATGCTGAGTAAACTTTTTTCTGCAGCCTATTTTATTTAAAGGATTTGTTTTGGCGGACATTTCCTAGTTTCCTTTATGCAAACTTTCATTTTCTAAAAACTCCTCTGATATATAGCAAATCCATTATAATCAGGCAAATCTCTAATCGCCTACCTGCCGATATTTATGGGAAATATGATCCGCAATAAGATTAAAAATAAAAGTAAAAACAAATAAGACAACTCCTATTGCAAACAATGCATGATAATG
>JAUVKE010000307.1 GCA_030592105.1 Desulfobacteraceae bacterium | reverse complement strand
ATTTTTAGTTTACAAATTCTGTGAACTGTAAGAGAAAGTCAGCAAGTATTGAGGGACATTTCTCACCAAATGAAAAAAAATATAATGCACTAATAAAATTCGATGAGAAAGTAGACAGCAACATTTTTTTCCTAATATTAAGAAGATAAAGTATATATCTTTAAAAAAGGAGGATGAATGTCACCATCTACGAAATATGGATATCAGATTCAGTAAAATTTGGAAATAAATTTATGCGTTATCCTGATCTAACTCCATCAAAACGATTACACATTGCAAATACAGCACTTTATGCCATGAAAACCGGTCAGTGGGGCGTAATTTCAACATGTGGCGATTATATCTTCCTGTTCATTATTTAAGTATTGGAGCGGCAACCCGCTTAATAAATACCGTCCTGGCATGGATTCATTCTTTAAATCCGGCAGCACGTTTTTTAAACACAGTAAAAAAAGAATTGCAGATGACTGATTTTACCGTTATAAATACCCTTCAGTTATCAAAGAGTTTTTGCTTTTTTTGTATGTTCCCTATACTCTGTTAGAGATTGAATATTCGAAGTTAAAACCGGCTTCATTTTTTCAACCGTAAATTGATAACTGAAACTGTGAACTGTGAACAGTACACATCTTGAAAATATTGGAGCATATTTTAACTTTGAAAGTTGAATTAATAATACCAGGGAGGTTTAAATGAAAGTCCTTGTAATAGGCAGCGGTGGAAGAGAACATGCCCTTGTTTGGAAAGTTGCCCAGAGTCCAAAAGTAAGTAAGATTTATTGTGCACCTGGTAATGCCGGAATTGGAGATTTGGCCGAATGCATTGCCATAGGTGCTGAGGATATTGATGAACTGGTTGCTTTTGCAGAAAAAGAACAGATTGATTTAACTATAGTAGGGCCTGAAGGACCGCTTTCCAAGGGAATAGTTGATATTTTTGAAAAAAAGGGACTTGGAATTTTTGGTCCATCAAAGCTTGCTGCCCGTCTTGAATCAAGCAAGTCTTTTGCCAAAGCACTGATGAAAAAATATAATATTCCTGCTGCTGAAGGTAAGTCTTTTACAAATTATGAAGATGCTGAAAAATATATAAAAAGAACAGGTGCTCCCGTTGTTGTTAAGGCAGATGGACTTGCAGCCGGAAAAGGTGTGATTCTATGCACAACCGAAGATGAAGCAATAGCTGCTTTAAAATTAATAATAAAAGATTCTGCTTTTGGTGAAGCAGGAAACAGAGTGGTTGTTGAAGAATTTTTAACAGGAGAAGAAGCATCATTTATTGTGTTTACAGACGGGAAAACCGTTCTTCCGCTTCCATCCTCCCAGGATCATAAAGCTGTATATGATGGAGACAAGGGGCCAAATACAGGTGGAATGGGTGCTTATTCACCTGCGCTTGTGATAGACAGATATTTTCATAATAAAATTATGAATGAGATAATGATACCTGTGGTAAGGGGGATGGCTGTCGAAGGTCATCCTTATAAAGGGATATTATATGCGGGCTTGATGATTGATAAAGATAAAATCAAAGTTCTGGAATTTAATGCCCGTTTAGGAGATCCAGAGGCACAGCCTCTGCTGATGCGGCTTAAATCTGATATTGTGCCTCTGATGGAATGCGTAATCAAGGGCAGGCTGCATGAGTGCAGTCTCGAAATTGATCAACGTGCATCAGTTTGTGTTGTAATGACATCTGGCGGATATCCAGGAGCATATAAAAAAGGATTTCCAATATCAGGTCTTAATAAAGCAGATTTAAAAGATGATCTTTTTGTTTTTCATTCAGGAACTAAAATAAAGGATGGAAAGGTTGTTGCTGCCGGAGGGCGGGTTTTGAGTGTAACCGGATTAGGTGATTCCATAAAAGAGACCATTTCAAAAGTTTATACTGCTGTTTCTGAAATAAGCTGGGATAATGTATATTTCAGAAAAGATATTGGTAAAAAAGCTGTTAAAAGAATGGAAAAACCAGCACTTGTGTCGATAGTAATGGGGAGTGGTTCTGATCTTAAAGTAATGGAAGAGACTGTTGCTGTTTTAAAAAAATTCGGTATCACTTATGAAATAACAGTTGCATCAGCTCACAGAAGTCCCCGCAAAGCAATGGAGCTGGCTTTAAATGCTCAGAAAAATGGAATAAAAGTGATTATCGCAGGTGCCGGACATGCTGCCCATCTTGCAGGAATTATCGCTGCCCATACTATTCGTCCTGTTATAGGTGTTCCTATAGATTCTTCATGTCTGCAAGGTATAGATGCACTCCTTTCCACACTTCAGATGCCTCCGGGGGTTCCTGTGGCAACAATGGCTGTTGGCAAATCAGGGGCAAAGAATGCCGGCATTCTTGCTGTACAGATACTTGCAGTTTCTGTTCCTGAACTTGGAAAAATGCTGGATGAGTATAAAAAGGAAATGGCCTTAGAAGTTGATAAAAAAGCAGAAAATCTTAAAAACTATTAATAAAATTATAAAAATAAACCCGATAAATCCCGACCCTGAGAAAATAAACAAGGCAGCTGTAAAAATAAGAGATGGCGGAATTATCGTTTTCCCAACAAGGTCTCTTTATGGTCTTGGGGTAAATATCTTTGACCTGGATGCTTTGGAAAGTATTTTTAAAATAAAGCAGCGTATGCTTAACAAACCTGTTTCTGTGCTTGTTGCAAAAGAAGAAGATATTGCAGATCTTGTGAAATATATTCCCGCTGCTGCCAGACAAATTATAAAAAATTTCTGGCCAGGTCAGATAACTATAGTCTTTGAAGCAAATGATAATATTCCTTCCATTCTTAATGCATGCACGGGAAAGATCGGTATTCGCCTGCCGGAACAAAAAGTAGCCAGGGCTCTTGTTGATGCGGCAAATACGCCTATAACAGGGACAAGCGCCAATATCTCCGGCAATCCTGGGTGTTATAATATTAAAGATCTTGATTCTTCTATAAAAGATCAGTCAGAATATATTCTTGATTCAGGAGTACTTAAAGGAGGCGCAGGCTCAACAGTAATTGACGTAACAGTTAATCCTGTAAAAATTTTGAGAGAAGGAGCCGTCTCTGCGAAAGATATATTCAGTGTTCTGTAAATGATTGGTATTTCGGGGACACCTTATTTAATTATTTAAAGTGGAAATGTGGTGTGTTGGCGTATGGAAGAAAAAACTGTTGAAATAGAGGTGTGTTATGCAGGCTGCTGGAGAAATAGAGATAAGGAGGAGATAGGGGATATTCTTGATCGTGGTGTAAAACATTATGCATAGTCATATGAGTGTTGTGATAATAATTGACAAACCTGGTGATGGCAGAGATGTGATTAATTGCGTTTCTACACCTGTCTTTCATGATTTTCCCAGTATTTTTGTCTGAGTTCTTTTTTTAAAACTTTACCCACAGGGTTTCGTGGAAGGGCGGAAATAAATTCAACACAGGCAGGTTTTTTATAGCCGGCAAGATTCTTTGCGCAAAAATTAATAACAGCTTTCGCAAAGAGCTGTTTTCCATCTTTAACCACAACAAATGCCTTTACTGTCTCTCCCCATTTGTCATCCGGCACCCCTATAACTGCTGCTTCTAAAATGTCAGGATGGGTATAGAGAACCTCTTCGATCTCCCTTGGATAGATATTTTCCCCTCCGCTGATAATCATATCCTTTTTTCTATCGACTATAAATATATATCCTTCATTATCAACGGTTGCAATGTCCCCTGT
>JAUVKE010000267.1 GCA_030592105.1 Desulfobacteraceae bacterium | reverse complement strand
GGATTGCCGGTTCCCTGTATTGCAATCGAAAGCGCCGGATTTTCAGATAGTTTTACAACCGGTTTTCAGAGGGCGGTGATTCAGGCTCTTGAATTGCTCAACCCGCAACCTGCCGGTGTTGAGCAAAAAAGCGTCAATCCAAAAAGCGTTAACCCCAAAAGTATCAATTTGCTTGGTTTGTCAATTTTTCACCGACACTGGCAGGGAAATCTTGCTGAACTTTGCTATCTTTTAAAATTATGCGGAATCAAGGTTGTTACAGCCTTATGCGCCGGAAGCAGCGTTGAGGAACTGCAAAACCTCGGCTCGGCAAAATACAATCTGGTGGTTCACGATGAATTTGCAGATCAGATTACACCATTTTTAAAAAAGCGTTTCGGACAGGACTCTATTATCCCTGAAAATGGAGCGCCCCTTGGTTTTGATGCAACCGAAGCATGGATAAAAAAAGTCTGCCGCGCGGTAGATGCGGATTCTTCTCCGGCGTTAAGAGTGATCGCTGCAGCCCGCAAACAGAGCTGTGAAATATTAAGTCGTTTTAATTCCTTGACAGGCCTGCCCAAAGGCGCAACATTTGCTGTTAACGCAGATCCTTCCATGGCGCTTCCTCTTACAAAATGGCTCTATTTATGGCTGGGAATGGTTCCGGTATCAGTCTCAGTATCTACAGGTGATGCGGATAATGATTACACTGCCGGGCTGCAAAATTTTCTTTTTGATATCGACTGCATGGATGCCTGGAATACAGATGCTGCCAAAACTGCTCCGGATGTGGCCTTCGGAAGTGAATTTTTTATTTCCCGCCTGCGGTTATGCGGGCTGCCGGTAATAGGAATCGATATCGCGCTTCCCGGAAACGGTTATATAGACTTTGTTCAAAAAAGTCTGCTGGGAGTTCGTGGCACCTTGTATCTTCTGGAAAAAATCATCAACGGACTATACTTGATATAGGTTGTCACCAAACCTATAGATGTTCACATAAATAAATTCACTGCGTTATCAGTCGTCGGAGTATTATAATACGCCTTTCTCCATTTGGCCTTGTGCCAAATTTTAAAATCGGGTAATTATCTAAAAATCTATAAGTATGAATTAATTTAAAAAGATGTAAAAACCTGCTCGAAAAACCTCTAAAAACAGTTTAATAATCATAGAATGATAACAATTTTAAAAAAAAGGGCTTCTTGTGGAGACTGAGTACCATCGATGAAAATCTATAATTTCTATAATTTTAAAAATTGGATCGGAATCATTCTGATTACCGGATTTTTTGTTTTGCCGCAACAATGCCCGGCATTCGAGCGTTATAAGCGTGTAGTCAAGTTCGACAAATATTTTTCAAAATATTCAAAAAGATTTTTTGGTCCGAATTTTGACTGGCATTATTTCAAGGCGCAGGCTGTAGCTGAATCAAGGCTGAATCCAAATGCTGAATCAAGGGTAGGCGCAGCAGGCATAATGCAGATAATGCCAAGGACATTTAAAGAGATTTCACAAAAAAATCCGGCTATTAAAGGCTCCAGGATGCACCCGCGCTGGAATATTGCCGCCGGTATCTATTATGACCGGATGCTGTGGAAAACCTGGCGTGCAGATCGTACCTTTCAGGATCGAATAAATTTTATGCTCGGTTCATTTAATGCGGGCAAGGGAAATATACTGAAGGCGCAAAAGATAGCCCAAAAAAAAGGGCTGAATCCGAACAAATGGGAATCCATAGAATCTACCTTGAACCGGATAACAGGAAAGCACAGCCGAGAGACCATCGGATATATTAAAAAAATTCATAAAATTAAAGGAGTGTTAAGATAATGGAATTGTCAATCGCATTAATAAATATTATATACGCGTTATTTGGTGCAGGAATGACGTTGATATTTATGATAATAGGTTATAAATTTTTTGACAGGATTACTCCTTTTGACACTGCCAGGCAGCTTGAGAAACAAAATACTGCGGTGGGCATTGTTGTAGGATCAATTTTTATCGGACTTGGTATTGCTATCGGTCTGGTGATCGGCATGGGACTGAATTAACCTTTAACAACACCTAATGGTTTAAGCTTTACCATAGATTTGACAAAATCAAGTTGCGCTTTGATAACTGAGTCTATATTCTTGTATGCGCCCGGGGCTTCTCCCAGATCAAAAAGCCCATTTTTTTTACCCCGGAAAATTTTGTTCCACCTGTCAGACAGAATACCATTCATAGCGTTGTCGCACTCTTTCTTTGAAAGCGTTCTGGAAGCCTGTCCCCTTCCCATAACACGCCCGGCGCCATGTGAACATGATATGAATGATTCAGGGTTACCGAGCCCCTTGACAATATTAAAAAGGAGCGCATTCAAAGATTCCATATCCATTTAAAATTTCTTGTCAGGTGCGTATTTTTGCTTTATCTATATCGCAGACTCTCATCAATACTTCCGTCCGGCAGCATCCAATCCGGATGATAAGCTCCCTTTTCTTCTTTCTGATAACGGACACAATCTTCCCAATCACCCTTACAGTATAATTCTATCCATTTTTTTTCCAAGCACCCATGTTCAAAATAATATTTCACCGGGCACATTGAATACCATTTACAATCATGGGAAAGGACTTGTAATTTATGATATTTTACAGCAGTCTCCTCCTTATAAGATGGATTGTAAAGTAAAGCAGCCGGATGTGGCAATGGAAATATTTTTTTTTCATTTAAAAGAATCAATTTCCCGTAAAGCGCACGATAATCTGCACGTGCTGAGGGAGGTTCCGAAGCATATTTTTTCAAAATATATCTTGCCGCGTAATAACCTAACGGGACAATTATTTTAGCCGACAATATAGCTATCTCCTCATCTAAAAAATGGCTGCAGGCATCTATTTCATCCTGTTTGGGCCTCCGGTTTTTCGGCAGCTTACACTTAACCAAATTTGTCATATAAAGCGAATCTCTGCCAATGGCAGCAATATGTAAAAGTTTATCTAATATTTTACCTGATGGTCCAATAAACATTTTGCACTCTCTATCCTCATTCTCTCCAGGAGACAGGGCTATGAGCATCAGGCGAGCATTTAAATTTCCTTCACCACAAATTATATTCTGCCTTGTTAATGATAACCGGCAGTTGATACAGCTCCTTATCCGGTCATTCAATTTATTGAGAGCTATTTGCTTTTGATTAATCATTCGCAGGTTCCTTCGCTTTTGCTGCCGCAACATATCTCGCACAACGAAACAATATCCCGGCATTCTTCAAAAGGAAGTATATCGCTTTTAATCCCGGGGGATCAAGAGTAGATTTAAGACTTTACCGCCTGAAAAAATGTTTAAAACAGGCTGAGACAAAACCACGTCCATTATCCTGCAAGGTTGATAGGCGGACAACTTTTCAACCTTGGCTATGGATAATTAAAACCAGGAGCGATAAACTTGTTGAAAATTACAGAAATAAAGATTATGGTTAATTGTACTGTATTATTTGGGGCTCAGTTTAAAAGGTTGTTGTATCCTTTTATTAAAAACATACCAAAGGCGGGCTTAAAAATGAAAAAGAATGGTAATCGAAAACCCAATATAGCAATACTCACAGGCGGAGGTGATGTACCCGGACTGAATGCGTGCATTAAAACGGTGGTTTACCGGGCACATAATGAGGGAATTAATGTAATCGGAATCAAAAGAGGATGGGCCGGTATTTTGGAATACAATCCTGATGACCCCGGCACACATTCTAAGTGTATACAAAAGTTAAAACCATCGGATGTCAGGGCCATTGACCGTTCAGGGGGAACATTTTTGCACACTTCTCGAACAAACCCCATGGCTGTCAAAGAAAAAAATCTCCCTTATTTTTTAAGAGAAGAGTTTAAAAAAGGGACCAGGGACTTCACAGCACAAGTCGTGAAAAACCTGGAGCACATGGAGATTGACGCCATCATTCCAATAGGGGGCGATGACACCCTCAGTTTTGCAGAAAGGCTGCATAAAGAGGGGTTCCCTGTAATCGCAGTCCCTAAGACAATGGATAATGACGTTGTTGGCACAGATTACTGTATAGGCTTTTCAACGGCTATTACCAGGAGTGTCGCACTCATAAAT
>JAUVKE010000414.1 GCA_030592105.1 Desulfobacteraceae bacterium | reverse complement strand
TTGTGACCTGGCACTGTTTTTGCTGGATATGGGTTTTAATAATGTCCGGGTGCTGCTGGACGGCTGGACGGAATGGATTAAGGACCACCTTCCTGTCGAAAAAGGAAATACCGTGTCCTGAATTTTGCAAGTGTGAAATTTGCCAAAAGAAGGAAAAAACTTGAGTCCACATCGGATGCTAACACTATTTGCCAGATTCATATTAGGCGGGGTCTTTGTTTATGCCAGTTTCGACAAGATCCTACACCCGGCAGCATTTGCAGAAGCAGTCTATAATTATCAAATCCTGCCGGACGGATTTATAAATCTAACGGCAATTGTACTGCCCTGTCTGGAACTTGTTATGGGAATTTTTCTTATTATCAATTTCTGGATGTCCGGAACAGTTGTCATGAGCAATCTTCTTTTGATGACGTTTATCGGCGCCCTGCTGTTTAACATGGCACGCGGGCTAAATATCAACTGCGGTTGCTTTTCTACCACTGCTGTTGAAAGTTCAATGAACATCTTGACTGTTTTACGGGATACATCCTTTCTTGCAATAGCTGTTTATCTCCTATATGCAATTTTTTTCTCTAGAAAATAAAATAACAGGTATCCCCAAAATTCCATTTATGAGAAAATTTTTTACAATCCTTGTCATAGCTGTGGTTCATTCCGCTGTCACTAAAATTATTTCAAATATAACGTTATCCGTTGTCACCGCCAATGTTCATAACGCTCAAATGCCGTTGATGGGTCGTTTGTTAATGTTGATCTCTAAGATCTTTTATTTCCCAGTCATTACAATGGCATTTTATCCAAGACAGTTTTTCCCCGGAAACCTTATCATTATACCGCTTTTTATCAACAGCCTGCTATGGGCGTTGATTATTTATATCGTTGTGGTTTTAATTAAAAAATTTGTAACTTCTCGATAAATTATGACGGTCAATAGCATCTCATGCCGTTCCTCGGCACTTGCAGAATTTAGGGGTTATGCGGTTCCGATAAAAAAAGAGCGGAATGATTTTTCATCCTTTCTTAACGCCGCATGGATCTTATCAAGAAGCCTGTTTTTAGCATCCGGAAGCCTTCCTTCAAGGTTGATATAGTTCGTGTAATGGTCGCTCGTAAGATATGATGAAACCTGAATATTCTTTATCAGTAGTGCTGTTTCATGCAACACCTCATGAGGACCGAGCATTTTAAAGGATTGGCTCTGAACTTCTTCTAAAAGAGGTGTGTTTATTTTCGGAACAAAGGTGCGCAGCCGGATAAAATCGGGTTCTATCTGATTTAATACCTTTGCCGTCTCCCTGGCATGGGATATGGTCCGGTTTTTTCCGCCGATACCCAGGATAACATACAGGCTCAGTTCTATGCCGGCGTCAATAACCCACTTTCCGGCTTCTATCTGCTCTTGGCTGAAGGTCCCCTTTTTTATCCGCTTTAGAATCACATCGTCACCCGATTCCAGACCCACATGTATCCTGGACAGGCCTGCGTCAGCCAAACGTTTAAGCCCCTGGGGCCCTTTTTTGTGAATATATTGTGAAGAACCGTATACGGTGATCCTCTCTAATCCCGGAAAAACCTTTCTGGCAAAAATAAGAATTTCGCAAAGATCATAGGTTTTCATGGCAATGGTGTTTCCTGCCGGCAAAAAAAGAGTTCGAACTTTTTGTCCGTAGATTTCCGAGGCCTCTAAAATATCCTCTTTTATTTCAGCCACATCGCGCACTCTAAATCTGGGACCATTTTTATAGACCATGCAAAAGGTGCATCTATTGTGAGGGCAGCCGATGGTCGCCTGGATTAAGAGAGAGTCCGCCTCGCTGGGAGGTCTGTAAATAGGTCCTTGGTAGCGCATATAAAAATAGATGGAAATCTTAGGTTTTTTAATGTAATTAAAAAAGAATTTTGTACCACAAAATTAATAAAAGTGCATTATAAAATCGGAGTTCATTTCCAGGAACATTTCATGCAAAATACAAACTGGTATGTAATAACCGGAGCGCCATGCTCCGGCAAAACTACAGTAATAAGCGCTCTTGAACAACTGGGCTACCCGGTTGTTCATGAAGTTGCACGCACATACATCGATGAAGAATTAAAAAGGGGAAAAAGTATAGTACAAATAAAAGCGGATATATTATCGTTTGAGCGCCATATTTTGTATAAAAAGGTTGAAATTGAAAAATCTCTTTCCAAAGACGCAACGGTTTTTCTGGATCGTGCGGTTCCGGACAGTATTGGATATTATATTCTGGAAGGATTATCCCCGGATGAACCCATCAAAAAGAGTAAGCAAACCCGGTATAAAAAAATATTTTTATTTGAAAGATTACGGTTTGAAAAAGATGCCGTACGATCAGAAGATGATAAGATCGCAGCCGAGCTCAATCGTATTTTAAAGGAAAGTTATCAAATGCTGGGGTATGAAATTATTAGCGTTCCCCTGCTGTCTATCGACGATCGCATCGATTTTATTTTAAAGTGGCTTTAAATATACAAGCGTCAAAATTTATCTTTTCAAAGAAAAGTTCATTGATTTTTAATTTCTTAAACAGATTTTTCATTGAAAATTCCAGTAT
>JAUVKE010000526.1 GCA_030592105.1 Desulfobacteraceae bacterium | reverse complement strand
GGATTTCTGAATTTATATTACAATTAAATAACTGATGGTTTTTACGGATTGGCTTAATTTCATTTGTGCTCTCCATATTTCATAAAAAACCATATTTAGACCATATTCGGTCATTTGTAAAACATTAAACCATGAAGTTCATAAAGAGCTTGAAGATTAAGTTTTTTCCCCTTTCATATCCTTGTATGATTAAAAAATAAAATATTAAAACGCCTATGCTGAATTATCTATTGATGTATATCCCAGGTAGTCCAGCCTGAAATGGCTGTTGTTGATTGGTCCAAGTCAAAACCTGATCCAATGGGGCATGCAATATAAGCGTGTGCGACAAATTCTTCACCATAAAATTTTCGCAATCGGTGTAATCCCCGCAATGATTTTTTTTCCGGTTTTTGTGTTATCTTACATTCGACCGGAATAATTTTCTGGTTTTTTTCGAGAAGCAGATCCACCTCATTGCCCCCCTGGTCCCGCCAGTACCACAGCCCAAGGGACGGTTCTATCCAGTCACGGTATCTTAACCACTGGTTGACCACATGATTTTCCCAAAGCGCACCTGCCTGCATGGATGTCCAGAGAGATTCAGCCGAACTGAATCCCATGAGAAATGCAGCAAGACCGGTATCTGTAAAATAAAGCTTGGGGCTTTTAGCAAGTCGTTTGCCAAGTGAACGAAAGTAAGGTTCCAAAAGAAATACCTGGTTGGATGCCTGCAGTACGCTCATCCATTTCTTTGCAGTGGTCGTTGATATGCCCACATCTCTCCCTGTTTCCGAAAGATTAAGCGTCTGGCCGCATCTGGCGGCACATGCACGGACAAAACGTTCAAAATCCCTGAGATTGCCGATATTCAAAAGATTGCGAACATCCCTTTCAATATAGGTGGAAAGATATCCCTGGAACCATCGTTCCCTGGAAGGCAGGGCGTTTTTGTCCGCCCATAAAGCGGGAAATCCACCGGTAAATAAAAAATCTTTCCATTCGCCTGATCGCTGGTCCTGTGCAATATTTTTCCATTCATTGCCGGACAGCCCTAAAAAAGGAACAACAGCCGCCCTGCCCGCCAGGCTGTCTGCAACAGATTCCATCAGCATAAAATTTTGAGAACCTGAAAGAATAAATAATCCATTTTCCCCTTTATGGGAATCCACATATGTTTTTATATAACGAAAAAATGACGGGGCATACTGAATCTCATCCAGTATCACGGGTGGTGGATAAAGTTTTAAAAAATCATCCGGTCTGGTTTCCGCAGTTTCCGCATTTGTTCCCACGTCCAGACTCACATAGGTATAATCAGGAAAGGTTCTCTCAAGAAGGGATGTCTTACCAACCTGCCTGGGACCGGTTAAAACCAGTACAGGAAAGGTATTAACAATACTCAGTAATTCATCTGTTATTTCTCTTTTAATCCACATAATTGACAATTTTAATCTTTGAGTTTAACATTGTCAATCTTTTAATTTAGCATATCGTTTATATGTAAAATAGATCCCCAGCAGTATTTGTTGAAACACCGTCCTCAATGCAGGGCAGTTTTTTATGTTCGTCATATGCTTTACGCCATTCTTCAATTCCCAGATTCAGGTAATCGGCATATTTTTTAGTGTATC
>JAUVKE010000002.1 GCA_030592105.1 Desulfobacteraceae bacterium | reverse complement strand
GAATAAATTTCGTAGAATTTCTTAGTGCAGCGTAGCCAAAAAATTGCGATTGTTTGAGTGAGGCACGAACGAGTTTCGCAATTTTGGCGGAGCAAATTTAGAAATTCAAGAAATTTATTCGCAATAGCGGAAAAAATAATTAAACTTCCCGTATTTTCTTTTTTTACAATTTTCTAACCGGACACTACTGATTATTATTAAAATATTAAAGTAACTATTCAGCTATTTTAAAGATGCTGAGTTCAAACACGCTTCAGGTATGAAAGGTTTTAGCCAATGAAGGAATCCATAAAAAAAGACGCATGGGTCTATATTATTATACAAAACCCGGATGCAGATGAACAAATATTAGGTTTGCAGGAAAAAGAAAATGATACTCTTTTTATCCCTGCTTTTTTAAAAAAAGAGGATGCCGAAGATTGCTATCTTAATATCCCCCGACCCTCTGGAATAAAACATCAGATACAGGCAATAATCTTTGAGGAATTAACTGATCATGCTGTTAAAAATAATTATGAAATATTTTTTTTGGATAATACCGGAAAACTTCTTGAAAAAATAAAACCTTGAAGGTAGTAGTAACAAAATAATATTTATCTTCCGCTTTTTTTTAAAAATAGCTATTTATTGCTATATTATTTTCAAAATTTCTTTGTATTAAATTTAAAGTTTTTTATTTGCCAGGGTAAATTTAAAAATTTATTTGAAAATTATAAAACTAAAGGTTTTTACATGGATGATTTCGCTTTTTTGATTCACCCGCGAGTTATTGAAGATATCGGCAGACGTTTGGGGCAAGTTCTAAAGATTGGTGAAAATTTTGGAATGAAAATCCTGCCTAAAAAAACAAGCGAATCTATCATTAAAAAATTAAAGGGGAGACAAGGTTTTACCTTATGTTCTAAGTTTCAAGTTAATGAAGAGACCACAGGATATATAATTGGTATTCTTTTAACAGCTGAACAGATGGTAAAACTTCCAAGAAGAATTGTATATAAAAGAATTCTGGATGCCGCCCTTTTTGCACAAAATCAGCTTAATGTTACCAGAATAGGTCTGGGCGCTTATGTAGCTCCTTTAACACTAAACGGCAGACTCCTTATAAAGGACTCTAACATTACGGCTAAAATTACCCATGGAGATTCCCTTTCAGCAGCATCTGCAATCCCTGCCATAATCAAAAGTGCTGAGTTGAAAAATATTGATGTTCGCAAAAGTACAATTGCAGTTGTGGGAGCTTATGGAGTTGTGGGGAGGGGTGTTGCTCTTATGCTCCCTGATCTGTTGTCCCCCTTTGGAATAATACTTACAGGGCCAAATTTTAACAAATTGTCCTTTGTTGAAAAAGAGATTAGGAGAAAATATAAGAACAGCATTGTTTGTTCCAAAGATAACAATATAATTAAAGATGCAGATATAGTTGTACTTTGTACAACAGCTCAAGGCTCAATTGTAGATAAAAATATGTTAAAAGAAAATGCCATAGTCATAGATATGGCACAGCCGCACAACATGGGGCAGGAAACGTGTGACGCCCGGCCTGATGTATTAAGGGTTGACGGAGGGTTCATCGCTATTAATGGCGTGAATATTAATTTTAATATGGGGCCCCCTGCAGGTTCTGCTTTTGCCTGTTTTACAGAGACCATGGTCCTGTCATTAATCCAGGATAAAGCTCACCATGTGGATATGGTTGATGTTGACTTTGCAAAATATATTCTATCCAAAAGCTCTGAGCTGGGCTTTTCCATGGCGCCGTTAACTAACTTTTCAATGCCGATAGTAGGGGCAGAATCCATTTTTGCCCTTGTATAGACCGTCACATAAATAATTTCAGCAATGTACTGAACTAACATCTGGCCATATGAAAGTTATTATCTGAATATCTATAGATGATGATGGGCGGATATGAAATCCGCTCCTACTTGGGTTGCGGGCAAAGCCCACCTTGGTATAATTATTTATGAACATACTCGTAACCGGAGCAACAGGTTTTATTGGAAGGGCTTTATGTAAAAAATTGGCCCCTGGCAATAATTTATTGGGGCTTTATCATAAAAACCGGCCTGATTTTTCACTCAATATGATATGGAAACAGGCTGATCTGAACAACACCAGCCAAATAGCTCTTATTTGTAAAGAATATCCCCCTGACATGGTTATACACGCAGGGGGCATTTCCCATGAAAAATATAATATAAAGAGTACAGGTTCATATTTAAAGACAAACTCCTGCGCAACAAAAAATCTGGCAATGATTGCTTTTAACCGCAATCCCGACGTATGTTTTATTTATCTTTCCTCTGTATCGGTATACGGCGGTCACCCCCATGTTGTCCCCCATATGAGGACTTCCCATCCTGTTGATGAAAAGAGCCCCTGCAATCCATCGGGCCCATATGCAAAAAGTAAATTTAATGCCGAAAAACACTTAATTGCTTTATATGATCAAAATTTTTTAAAAAAGCTTGTTATATTACGCCTCGCACCGGTATATGATTATACAAATAACCTTAACCTTAAGCGGAGAGTATCTGCACCATTTAATCTCGCCCATATCAGATTCGGCTCGGGGAAACAAAAAATCTCTGCACTGGCAAAATCAAATGCCGCAGATTTTATAGATTTTTTAATTTGTGATCTGAACAAAACAAAAAAGAGATATTTTAATATAATAAATGTTTGCGACGAAACCCCCATCGATTTTAATACTATTATTAATCTTTTTAAAGATAATAAGCTGTTCCCCTGCAGTCAGGTTATACATTTCCCTTTAAAGTTTCTTGCTTTGGCTGCAGCAATTACGGGTTTTCTTTTCCCCAATAAAAAAGAATATATTCAATCGGTTTATATCAAACTCGCCCTGGACCAGATTTATGATAACAGAAAAATGCTTTCTGCTGGTTTTAAACCAAAGGATTCCATTGAAACAGTCTTTAGAAGATGAATAACACCATTTTATTATATATATGCCCTATTTTTATTGGAAGTTTAGGCGCCTGGTTTATAAGCAGATATGGCCATAAAGCAGGGTTTATTGATTTCCCAAATCATAGAAGCTCCCATTTAATACCAACACCAAAAGGGGGGGGGATCGGAATTATCACAGGTTCTGTTTTTTATCATTATTTCTTAAAATCCCCGTCAGCTTTTGGCTTTTGCCCACCCTTCTTGCTGCATTTAGTTTTTATGGAGACCGTGTTAATATTTCTCCAAAAATTCGTCTGGCTGTACAATTTTTGGCTGCCTTCATGTTTCTGTTTTATACTTTTTCATTCTTTATTTCAGGTAGCGGCCCCTTGCTGACTGGAAGCTTAATACTATTGGCAGCTGTTTTTATTGTGGGAACAGCGAACTTTTATAATTTCATGGATGGGATTGACGGAATTGCCGGAATTACCGGAATAGTCGGATTTAGCCTCATGGCATTTTTTACCTGTTTTTCAGCAAATAATCCGATACTTTCCACCCTGGCCATGGGAATCGCCCTGGCCTGCATCGGTTTTCTTCCGTTTAATATACTAAAAGGGCGAGTATTCATGGGAGATGTCGGGAGTATATTCCTTGGGTTTGTCTTTGCTGAGTATGTTATTTTATTCTCAAAGAGTTTTAAAGATTTTATATGTTTGTCAAGTTTTCTCTTCCCCTTTTATGCCGACGAATTGATCACCATGGCCCTCCGGTTAAAAAACAGGGAGAGCCTTTTTACTTCCCACAGAACACATCTCTATCAAATTTTAGCAAATGAAGGTGACATTGACCACTGGAAAATTTCTGTGGGTTATGGGCTACTCCAGCTCATGGTCGGTGTGACCATGTTAAGCGTAAATTCCCATGGAACTATTAATGTTCTGGGGACAGGAGCCCTTTTTTTTACAGGATATATTGCAGCTTATTTTCGATTGAGAAGGTGGGTAAACACGGAATCATTGCAATCGTAGGGGCGGATTCCATATCCGCCCTGTCTGATACAAGGGCAGAAATGGATTCTACCCCTACCCCGCCTCCTATCTTACAAACTCTTAAACACCTCTTCTGCGGCCTGAATTGTTTTTTCTATATGCGAAACAGTATGCGCAGATGAAACAAAGATTGCCTCAAACTGCGAAGGTGCAAGATATATCCCTTTTTCAAGCATGCCTTTATAATAGGCTGAAAACATATCAAGATTACATTTTTTCGCATCATCAAAATTTTCCACTCTCTTATTGGTGAAGAATAATCCCAGCATCCCCCCTGCCCTGTTTACCATGACGTCTATCCCAGCCTTTTGGGCAGCCTGACCAAGACCCGTTGATAAAAGTTCAGCTGTTTTATTCAGAGCATCATAGAATCCCGGTTTTTTTAGCTCAGCAAGGGTAGAAATACCCCCAGCCATTGCAAGGGGGTTTCCTGAAAGAGTACCAGCCTGATAAACTGGTCCCTGGGGAGCTATCTGCTCCATTACTTCACGTTTTCCGCCATAGGCTCCCACAGGAAGACCTCCTCCTATGATTTTACCAAGACAGGTAATATCAGGTTCAATTTTATATAAAACCTGGGCACCTCCGTAGGCAACCCTGAATCCTGTCATCACTTCATCAAATATGAGTAGTGAATTATTTTCCTTTGTTAAAGCCCTTAATTCTTCTAAAAAGTTATCACCAGGGGAAACCAGGCCCATATTGCCGGCAACGGGCTCAACAACCACACATGCAATCCTGTTTCCATGTTCATCCATCACTTTTTTTAAAGTGTCAATATCATTAAATGGTACGGAAATAGTATTTGCGGCAACCCCTTCAGGGACGCCGGGACTCCCTGGAATTGCAAGGGTTGCAACACCTGAGCCGGCTTCTATTAAAAAAGTATCAGCATGGCCATGGTAACATCCATCAAATTTCAGGACAATGTCTCTATTTGTAACACCCCTGGCAAGACGAGCCGCACTCATCACAGCCTCTGTACCTGAATTGACCATTCTGACCATTTCCACAGACGGAATTGCATCTATTACAGCCTCTGCCAATTCGATTTCCAGATCCACAGGCGCGCCAAAACTGGTCCCCCTCTTTAACACAGATGTGAGAGCTTTAATCACGGATGGGTGTCTGTGGCCAAGTATCATGGGACCCCATGATCCCACATAATCGATAAAGGAATTGCCGTCAACATCATAAATCATACACCCTTCAGCACGATCTATAAAAAGAGGCTCTTCCCCCACTGATTTACAGGCACGCACAGGGGAATTTACGCCTCCTGGGATTTCTTTTAAAGCACGTTTAAAAAGATTATGGGAATTGTTACGATTCATATTTTTTCCTTTTCTTCGGCGACGGATAACGTAGTGAAATTATTTATGTGACAATCGTAACTATTCAGTGTCACTGATTTAAAACAGAGAACAGGTATAATCTGATTCAAACAATTGAAATTGTTTGAACGTATTAAAGAGCGTTAAGAAAGAACCCATCAGAGCTGAACCTATTTGTATCATTTTCCGATATACTATTACGCAAACTTATATTTTTGACAGGTTCTTTCTTTACGACCTTTTATATGTGAGTTTTTCATGGTTTAATCAGATTATACCTGTTCTCTGTACAAATTGTCTGTACAGATTAGCTGAACAGTTACTGGCAATCTATATATAAATAAAAAACGGCCAACTGTATACAAATAACAGCCGACCGTTTTTTATTTTTACTTAATAGTACCATAAAACTTTGATATACAAAAAGCCTATTTCATTTCTTTTACCTTATCTGCAAACTCGGGAATGAACTCAAGAATGTCTGCAACAACCCCAACATCTGCCACCTGAAAAATAGGAGCTTTGGGATTTTTGTTGATTGCGATCATAAAGGGAGATCCCTTGATTCCGCCAAGATGCTGGAAAGAACCGCTGATACCACATGCAATATAGACTTTTGGCTTTACTGTCTGACCGGAAGTTCCAACCTGACGTGATTTTTCAAGCCATTTGGAATCAACAATGGGCCTTGAGCATGAAACATCAGCCCCCAGGGTTTCTGCAAGATCCTGGGCTATTTCTATATTATCTTCATCTTCTATACCACGGCCTACGGAAACAAGGACGTCGGATTTAGTGATATCAACATCACCAACTTCTGCCACCACAGTTTCAAGATAAGTCCGTTTTGCAGTGAGGCCCTGGGCTTCTGATGATTTATCCACTACATTGCCTGATGCAGCCTTGCTTTCATCGGGAGCAAATGCGCCGGGACGGATATTAATTACTGCCCCTGATGAAATATCACATGATACATGGGTACTTACCTGCCCGCTGTATTCCTGGCGAACAAGTTTAAGCGTGGAACCATCCAAACCTTCAAAATCGACAACATCAGCAACAAAAGCAGCATCAAGTTTAATTGAAAGACCCGGTCCCAAGTCCATTCCAAAAGTAGTATGGGGCACAAGTAATATCCCATCAGAGGGGAGTATCTTGAGTAACAGAGCCCTGATTATTTCTGCATTGGGATAAGCCAGATTTTCATTGTCTATCTTTAAAACTTCATTATATGATGCAGCAACTTCAGTGCAAACAGCATCCAAATCACTCCCGGAGCCCGTCACTATAGCTGTAACCTGTGCATCGGCCTGTAATTTTTTAGCCGCCGCTGTAAGCTCCAAAGCCGTATCATCGGCAACTCCGTTTTTATGTACTATATATGCAAAAACCTGGGTCATTATTTAATACCTCCCTTGGCTTTTAAGAGTTCAACAAGTTTTTCAACTATCTCTTCTGTACTTCCTTCGAGCATTTCAGCCCCTTCTCCAAGGTCAGGAACAAAATAATCTAATACTTTTACTTTGGAACCAGCTTTACCAACTGTATCAGGAGAAATCCCAAGGTCCGATGCACTGTGAACAGGTATCTCAACAGATGCAACTTTTCTTATTCCACGAATGCCAACATAGCGAGGTTCATTTATACCGGTCTGAATGGAGAGAACACATGGAAGCTCAATATCATTCATTTCCACATTCCCGCCTTCAACTTCACGGCCGACCTTCAGCTTTTTATCATCAATAACATCTACCTTATTAACCAGTGATGCATATGGTAAATCAAGCATCGCGGCAAGCATTCCGCCAACCTGACCAGCACCGGCATCTGCCTGTGCTCCGGCCATAATAAGATCATACTTCCCTTTTTCAACTTCAGCCTTTAAAATGCTGGCCAGACCTTTTCCGTCGGAACCATTAAATGCATCGTCTGAAAGGAGAATCCCCTTATCTGCACCCATGGCCATCTCTCTTCTTAAAACTTCTTCCGACTCCTCATCTCCCACTGAAATAACAGTAACAGTTCCACCAACATTGTCACGAATTTGAATCGCTTCTTCCACAGCGTAATTATCCCACTCGTTTACTGAGTAGACAAGATCGTCCCGAGAGATATCTGAGCCGTCATTATTGACCTCGATCTCATTTTCAGCTGTATCAGGAACTCTCTTGACACATACTAAAATTTCCATATTAATCCTCCTCAAAAAATTTACTCAAATCTTATTTAAATCTGGTATTAAAAAAAATAGCACAGAGACTGTTCTTTTTACAAATTAGCCTGACAAGCTTAGGATCGGAAATTATATAAATTGAACAGAAATTGTGAAGGATTTTGGTTCATATACAAGGCGCATTAAAGGTTGAATACTTGATGTATTCGGTCTTTGATGCAACGCAGTAGATGGGCCAAAAGACAAACAATTTCGTTTAAGTAATTTCATTTCCGATCCTTAAAATCAGACAATAATATGTTGCTCTATCAGTTCCACAAGTTCTATGGCCACCATCTGACCTTCCAGGCCGGCAACCTTAA
Source organism: Desulfobacteraceae bacterium (assembly GCA_030592105.1). Next base: position 22,917 of record JAUVKE010000002.1, on the reverse strand, counting down.
TGGCATCTTCCATATTTACAAGACAAAAAGGACAGGCAGTAACAATAACATTGGCCCCTGCTTCCTTGGCCATTTGAACCCTTAAAACACCCATTCTCATCTCTTCTTCAGGTTCATAGAAAAGCATTAACCCACCGCCTCCGCAGCAGAATGAACGATCCCTGGATTTTTGCATTTCCACTATATTAATACCGGCAATTGCGGCCATGGCCTGTCGGGGATCTTCATACAAATCATTATGACGTCCCAAATAACATGGATCATGATAGGTATAAATCTTATCCATATCCTGCACATTACTCAATCTGATATCCCCTGATTTTATTTTTTTAACTATGGTCTGGCTGATATGTTCCACAGGGGGTAATCCTGAATATTCATTCTTTAAAGCATTATATGCATGGGGATCCGAGGTTATTATTCTGGTTACCCCTGAGTTTAATATTGCATCAGTATTCTGATCCCTTAGATCCTGAAAAAGCATTTCTTCGCCAAATCTTCTTACCTCATTACCACTGTCCTTTTCTGCTTTTCCCAACACTCCAAAATCTACCCCTGCATGGGTCAGTACCTTGGAAACAGATCTGGCAATATCCTGCATCCTGTCATCAAATGAAGTGATACTGTCGACAAAATAGAGGTTCTCTGCTGTTTCACCTTTTTCAAGAAGCTTTACGCTGCAATCTGCTGCAAATTCTTTATCCTTTGACCAATCCGCACGTTTTTTCTCCATTTTGCCCCATGGGTTCCCTCTTTTTTCAAGAGCAGAAAGGGGTTTTTGCAGAGATTGAGGGACCATGCCTTCATCGACCATACCACGTCTTAAATCAACGATTTTATCAATATACTCAATTCCCAGTGGACATTCCTGCTCACATGCACCGCAGGTTGTGCAGGACCATATTTCATCCTCTTCATATATGTCACCAATCAATGGCTTACTTTCAAGAAAATTTCCCCGCAACGGATAATTATTAAATATTTTATCCCGGGCTTTTATAGATATAAACCTTGGAGAAAGGGGCCGTTTAACAGCATTTGCAGGACATTGGTCAGAACATCTGCCGCAGTCAGCGCATGTATAAAAATCAAGAATATGCTTCCATGTAAAATCTTCAAGTTTCTTAACACCAAAAGATTCAAGCTCATCTAATTTTTCATCAGAAACACCATGCATTACAGGTTTGACGTTTCCTTTTTTTATCCTCATAAAAAAGACATTGAAAACCGAGGTTATCACATGGAAATGCTTTCCCAATGGCAAGAAACAGAGAAAAAAGAAAAAGACGATATCATGGACATAATATGAAATTATATGCAGGGGCTGTAACAGTTCAGAGGATGAACCATGGAGCAGTATGCTAAACAACCATACAAGTGTCAACGGAGGCATAAATCCTCCATGGGCTCCTGCTGCAATTTCCGAAGCCTCAAAAAGGCTTTCAGAAACCATGAGGGTCATGATAATACCTAAAACAAATACAGCTTCTTTTGTGTGATCGTGACCATATTTTTCAGGGACAGCATACCTTGCAGGTTTAAAATAACCTCTTCGTACTGCAGCAATGGCGCACGCCACAAAAACAGCTGTTGCAGCATAATCTTTCAATAGGTTATAAATAAACCCCATTGTACCTGAAAAACCAGGAAGAACAAAATCACTGGAAAGACCAATAACCACAAGTGACGTTGACCTGACTGATAAGATCAGAAAGCCGACAAATATGATAATATGCAAAACCCCAGCAAGCATATACCTTGGCTGACGGTACTGGATAAGCCATATTTTCAGCAAATTAAAAATTCGTTGCGGAATATTATCAAAACGATTATCAGGGGCTGCTTTAACTAAAGGAGCCAGGCGTTTTGCAATGATAAATGTAAACAGAGCAACTCCGGCAACAGGGATCAAGAATGAAAATAATATTGTAGGGAAAAATCCCAAAATGAAATATTGCGATGGTGGTATTAATGGTGTCATGCTTGAACTTCCTATTCTGTTGACAAACAATTGACAAGGGTTAATAAAGATGGTTTTGTAACAATCGATTTTTTTTATATTTTATATAGGCTTTAAGATAATGATTTTGAGCGCGTTATCATATCGAAGATGTACTAAAACCTATAGTCTGAACCGGTTGAATTCATTCAAAAAATGTTCAGGCTAAGATACTTGGCAGTATAACAGCTATACTGATACCCACCGCATTTATTATCAAAAAAATGAAAACTTTGTCAAGAAATTTGCAAAAAAAGGAAGATATCAGGCAGAATTTCAAAGGAATTTTAAATAAATGGTCTGACAAATAAAAAAAGAAAAAAGTCATAGACCGCCATGGTTTAAAAGAACAGCGGCCTATGATATATAAAAAAAATACTCCGTAATCGAATTGTGAGAATTTTTTTATTTTTTCTGCTCTAAATCCATTGAATAATTAAAAAGTTCAGGGTTAAAAAAATTCAGCCCCACCTCTATGGATTTATCATTTTCAACAATATAAATACATTCCAACTCTAAAACAGGGTCATCTTTTTTCAGCCCTAAAAATCTCGTAACCCGATCGCTGGCCTTTACCGCTTTAATTCTTTGCGAAACCCGCTGTAATTGTAAACCACTTTTTTTTATCAGGTGTGATAAAACCGGCTCATCCTTAATAGAATCCGTATCCATGTACTGAATAAGATCCGAATGTATGCTGGTAACAAAATAACAAAAGGGATATTCATTCTTATACCTCACGCCACGCACGCAAAAAATTTTTTCTCCAGGCTCCAGTCCCATGAGCAATGCCGCCCGCATGGATGGATTGACAACTCCCTTGTGGTGAATTTTTTTTGAAAGATAAGCAAATTTAAAGGTTTCCGCAAGACTGTTTACGGTACTAAAGTAGTGCATGACCTTATCATGGGGTTTATTAGGTGCAATATAAGTCCCTTTCCCGGGTATCCTGAAAATAAGCCCTTCATTTTTTAATGCGGCAAACGCCTGTCGAACCGTTGTGCGACTTACGCTGTACTCTTTACAGAGTTCATTTTCAGTGGGCAACGGTACATCAAGGGGAAGAACCCCTGATAAAATTTTTTTTCTTAATAATTGCTGCAGCTGATAGTAAAGTGGAATCTGATCTCTTTTTAAACGCATTGATTATTTCCTGATGTCTTCGATTTATTATGTTATTATATTATAATATATAATTTTATAAACCCTGCTTGAGTTATAATAATTTTTCTTTAATAGTGTCAAGACATTTATCTGTTGTTTTTAATTAAATTCAATACCTTTTGGATAATATTTTCAGATGTAATCCCATATTTTTCCAGTACATCACCTCCAGGGGCAGAAGTACCGAATTGAGAAATTCCGATCATAAAACCACCATCGCCGGCATAGCGTTCCCAGCCCATGGTAATTCCAGCCTCTATGGTCACCCGTACCTTGACATCTGTTGGCAAGATCCTGTCCCTGTAACTCATCGATTTTTTCTCAAGCATCTCCCAGCTCGGCATACTTACAACTCGTGCTGAGATACCTTTTTTTGCAAGCTCCAGCTTCGCCTCCAGAGCAATATGTACTTCAGAACCTGTGGCTATAAGTATGGCATCGGGCTTACCATCTGAATCTGACAAAATATATCCACCATTTGAAAAAACACCAATCGAATTGCTCTTTTTCAAAACAGGTAATTTTTGACGGCTTAAAATCAATGCAACGGGACCCGAATTATTTTTGATAGCCTGGGCCCAGGCATCTGCAGTCTCTTCAGCATCTGCAGGTCTCATAACAGTGAGGCCGGGAATAGCACGAAGTGCTGCAATCTGCTCAACAGGCTGGTGGGTGGGGCCGTCTTCCCCCACTGCTACACTGTCGTGGGTAAATATATAAATTAACGGAAGCTTCATAAGGGCTGCAATACGTATTGAAGGACGCATATAATCAGCAAAAACAAGAAAAGTCCCGCCATAGGGACGAACTCCATTATGAAGAAACATGCCTGACATAATCGCTCCCATGGCATGCTCCCTTACTCCGAAGCGAATATTGCGGCCAATGTATGAATCCTTTTGAAATTCATCAAAAGAATCAAGATATGTTTTATTGGAAGGGGCCAGGTCAGCAGATCCACCGATTAAAGTGGGAATTTTTTCGGCAAGGCAATTTAAAACTTTGCCGGATGCTCCCCTGGTTGCAAGGGGGCCATCTGCATCTGTAAACCTGGGAATTGCATCTTCCCACCCCTGGGGGAGAAAACCGCTTACAGCATCGATCCATTCTTTTGATAATTCAGGATATTTTTTTGTATATCTGAGATGTAATTTCTTCCATTCTGCTTCTGATTGGCCACCTGCAGTAATACAACCCGAAAAATTATCATAAACCTCTTCAGGAACATAAAATGACTGATCCTCTGGCCAGTCAAGATTTTTTTTGGTCAACCTGATCTCTTCAACACCCAAAGGGGATCCATGGGCATCGGATGAATCCTGCTTATTTGGACTCCCAAAGGCAATATGGGTACGGAGTATAATAAGAGACGGCTTTTCATTTTCAGATTTGGCGGCAACAAGAGCATCATATATTGCATCAACATCATTACCATCATCAACACATATAACCTGCCACCCATATCCCTTGAATCGGGCTGAAACATCCTCTGTAAAAGTTATGCTGGTCTCACCTTCTATTGAAATTCTGTTATCATCATAAATGGATATCAACCTGGACAAACCAAGATGCCCGGCAAGGGACGCAGCTTCGGAAACAATACCCTCCATCATGTCTCCATCACCGCAAACAGCATATGTATGATGATCAACAATATCAAATTCTGGTCTGTTAAAACGTGCTGCAAGATGACGTTCTGCCATGGCCATCCCCACAGCATTTGCAAAGCCTTGTCCCAGGGGGCCCGTTGTTGTCTCAACTCCGGGGGTATGACCGTATTCCGGATGTCCTGGAGTTTTACTCCCCATTTGGCGAAATTTTTTTATATCATCCATGGTCAAACCATAGCCGGAAAGAAAAAGAAGGCTGTATAAAAGCATGGATGCATGGCCCCCTGAAAGGACAAAACGGTCCCTGTCAAGCCAGTCAGGATTTTTTGGGTTATGCTTCATGATTTTTGTCCACAACACATATCCGGCCGGAGCAAGCCCCATGGGAGCTCCCGGGTGGCCTGAATTAGCCTTTTCAATGGCATCCATCGACAGGGTACGAATGGTATTTATACTAAGATTATCAATATTTTTTATGGAACTATTATCATTCATCTATAGATTCTCCTGAAATGTTATCAAATTCTAAACAGGTACTGACTACAATCCTCTCATCCATTCGGGCTTTAATTTAATTTCACCGGCAAGTGCATCATCGATGAGTTTTAATGTTGATTCTTTATCTCTGGGAAATACAGCCCGTATTGGAAGGTAATTTGAAGCGTGGTTCGCATGGAAAAGCCCCCTGGATAAGTTTGTAGCTTCGATCATAGCTCTTAATTCTTTAAGCATTTCTTCAGGCTGTAAAAGAACAAAATTTCCTGCTTTATGCTCTTCATATAACTTGGCTCTCGGATAAATCATGAGACTTAAGGCTCCAACATATTCAGGATCTATTGCACTGAGCACCCTTCCTGTCTCCTTTGCATGGATCATTGACCTTGCAGCCTGAGCAATGCCCAGAAGTACTGTTATGGAAAGCTTAACTCCTGCAGCCCTGATTTTTTTCCCCGTATCAATCATGGTTTCGGATGTGGCTCCCTTTATAATATTTTCAAGGGTAACATCGTCTCCAGTCTCAAGGCCCATATAAGCTATTCCCAGGCCGTGGGCTTTAAGCTCTTTGAGTTCCTCCAGGGTTTTCAGCTTAATCCCTTTGGTATTTGCATAGGTTCCCACCCGTGTAACCCAGGGGAGCTGTTTTTTTATCTCTTTTAAAATTTTAAGGAGTCTGACCTGGGGTATAATCAAAGCATCCCCGTCGCATAAAAAAAGTCTGCGCTGGCGTTTACAGTGCTTTGCAGCAAAGGCAATATCCTCAAAAATAATATCGTCCGGTTTAATCCTGAACCTCTCACCATCATAAGCACCACAGAAGGTACATTTATTATGTGAACATCCCACCGTAGCCTGAAGCAAAATACTGTTCGCCTCGCTTGGGGGTCTTATGATATTTCCTTCATAATGCATATTTACTCTCTCCTAAAAGATAAAATCCCTGCTTTTTCCACACAAACTCTATTCCCTTACGCCCATTTATGCGTATGTCTTATGGTTTAATCAGATTATAGCTATAATCAGGTATAATTACTCAAAATTTATCTTTTTCATGTTAATATTTTATATTATAATGTATTAATAGTCTTTTTTAATTTTATTGTTTGCACACAAATTCTCCTAAAGTATAATCATTCTTGCTTCTAAAGCAAATTAAAAGGGTAATAATATCATGCTTCTAAATTTAATTTTTTTTTCTTTGGGACTGACGCTGCTTTACTATGGCGCATCATGGCTTGTAAAAGGGTCATCCACCCTTGCAAAAGATCTTGGCATACGGCCCATTGTAATAGGGCTTACTGTTGTTGCTTTTGGAACTTCTGCTCCTGAACTTTTTGTAAGTGTTATCTCATCAATTCAAGGTAAAAGCATGATAGCTGTGGGAAATGCAGTGGGGAGCAATATATGTAACATCGGCCTGGTGCTGGGACTTACAGCCCTGTGCAATCCTATTATCACCAATGGATCGGTGGTAAAATATGATATCCCTATAATGATCGGGATATCCTTTTTTCTTTTATTAATTTCACTCGATTCACAAATAAGCAGGATTGACGGTTTTATTCTGTTTTCAGGAATAATCATCTATACTTTTTTCAATTATTATTTTTCTGCAGGGAAAGCTAAAACAACAGACGCAAATCAGGAGCCTTTAATTTGTAATGTTGAAAAAAAAAAATTTACCTCAACAAAATACGGGCAGGTTATTCTTATAATCATTGGCATTTCCGGAATAATTGCAGGAGCCGACATCCTTATTAATGCAGCTGTCAAAATAATGCAAACATTTGGTGTTAGTGAAAAATTTATTGGATTAACCATTGTAGCTTTTGGGACTTCTCTTCCTGAACTTGCAACTTCTGTTGTCTCTGCTTTAAAAAAAGAGATGGATATAAGTATAGGAAACCTGATAGGGAGTAATGTTTTTAATATTTTAAGTGTTCTGGGCGCAGCATCCTTAATCAGGCCGATTCCAATAAATGGCGGGTTTATTGAAAGTGGTCTCATTTATGACTATCTTGTTATGATATGTATCTCTGTTCTTTTGTGGTGGATGCTGACAAAAAAACCTGTTGTCACCAGAACAAATGGTGCCATACTTTTAACAGCTTATACCAGCTATATTATTTACTTGAATTTGGCTTGACAAAACAAAGATTTTTTATTAGTGTAAACAGTTTGATTACGTATCAAATTTACATATAGATTATATACCATTTTTTAATGGTTAATTGAAGTCAAAAAAAATAATATAATGGAGGATTTAACAAATGGCAAATTTGGTAGCACCTCACGGTGGAAAAGGTTTAGTCTGCTGTCTGCTGGAAGGGGCGGAACTTGAAGCAGAAAAGAAAAAAGCTGCGACTTTAAAACAGATCACAATAACGCCTCGTGAAGAGGGTGATCTTATTATGATGGGGATTGGCGGTTTCAGCCCTCTTAACGGTTTTATGACTAAAGCTGACTGGAAAGGCGTATGTGACAAATTCCTCCTTGCTGATGGAACCTTTTGGCCCATACCTGTTACCCTTTCTGCAGATAAATCTAATGCAGATGGAATAACTATTGGTGACGAGATTGCCCTGGTTTCAGAAAGCAGCGAAATAATGGCCACCATGAAGGTCACTGAGAAATTTGAAATGACCGAGGCCGACAAAAAATACGAATGTGAAAAAAATTACATGGGTGAAGGTACAGCAACATCTGAAGAATTCTGGAAAATCGCAAAAGATGATCATCCAGGAGTTCAGATGGTAATGGCCCAAAAAGATGTAAATCTTGCCGGACCTGTTAAAGTTTTAAGTGAAGGGGATTATCCTGAAAAGTATGCTGGTGTTTACTTGAGACCTGCAGAGTCAAGAAAAATTTTTGAAGATAAGGGATGGAGTGAAGTCGCTGCGCTGCAGCTTAGAAATCCCATGCACAGATCCCATGAATACCTTTGCAAAATTGCTGTGGAAGTATGCGATGGTGTTTTTATCCATTCCCTGGTTGGAAATCTGAAACCTGGTGATATTCCGGCTGAAGTACGTGTTAAATGCATTGATGCCCTTGTTAAAAATTATTTTGTTGAAGATAATGTGGTTCAGGGTGGATATCCCCTTGATATGCGTTATGCCGGTCCCAGAGAAGGACTGCTCCATGCAACATTCCGCCAGAATTACGGATGTTCAAAAATGATAATCGGCCGTGATCATGCCGGAGTTGGCGATTTTTACGGAATGTTTGAAGCACAGACAATCTTCGATCAAATACCTGCTCCTTCGGAACCTGGCAAGGCTCTTCTTTGCGTACCTTTGAAAATTGACTGGACTTTTTACTGCTACAAATGTGACGGAATGGCATCCCTTAGAACCTGCCCCCATTCTAAAGACGACAGAGTTCTCCTTTCAGGTACACTGCTGAGAAAAGGTCTGTCAGAAGGGACAGTTATACCGGATCATTTTGGTCGTGAAGAAGTCCTTGAGATACTCCGCGAATACTATGCGGGACTCACTGAAAAGGTTGAAATCAAGACACATAAAGCTGCAACAGGCAGCTAAAAAAATCTGCTTGCAGATTCTGATTTTATACAGCGGCAAAAAAATATGCCGTCGTATAAATCAAGCGTCGCAGATTTAAGAATAGTTACATAAAAAAAAAGGGAAGACTTTTTTAATAAAGGTCTTCCCTTTTTTTATTTAAGGAACGGAGATGAAATAAGTTGAGCAGAAATAGCGCATGATTTTGGCCCATATACAAGGCACATTAAAGGTTGCATACTATACGGCCTTTGATGCAACGAAGTAGATGGGCCAAAAGACAAGCTATTTCGTTCAACTTATAAAATTTTTGTTCCTAAACTTTCAGCGAAATTTTTATTTCCTGTTGCGGTACTCCGCATAGGTCATGGCAACTGTTCTGTAAACCACATGGGCAAGTTTCGAATAGGGCAAAAAGGCAAATAAATTAAATACCAAAACCAGGTGAATTAAATATACGCCATAAGTCACCCCGGCAAGCCCTGCCATCCTTGTCATCTCGGAAAGTAATCCTGTAACGCCCAATCCTAAAACAAGACCCAGAAGATACCAGTCTTTATAAACTGTGGTCTGATCTGTTTTTGACAATCTGCTTTTAATCATGAGCCCGCTTCCAATCACAAGAAAAATACCTGATATATTGGCAAGCCATTTAACAGGATTCAACTGGCTGTAAGGGCCGGGTATATGAAAAACATATAAAACAACAAAGAAAATATTTGTTACCACAAATAGCCCTATAAAGGCATATAGAACCATCATATGTGAAGTTTCCCGCTCTTTGTTCTCAGTGCACTGGGAAAATTTATCATGCTTTAATATTGCAGGGATAACCTTTATTAAAGCCTGAATCATTTCCTTGATATTTAAATCTTCTTTATCGGTCTTCCCTTCAAGAAGAGCATTTTCGTGGATATCAGCAATAAATCTTTTTAATCCCAATACAAAATTTATAAAAATCCAGCCGGCAAGGGGAACAAAAACAAGATCAACAAACCATGTTGAAATAAAATCTGCATGGGCTATTACACCATCGTGGCCTCCGTGGGACCATTCAAGTCCAATTGCATGAAAAATGCTGGACATGGTATCACCGAAAAAAACCGTAATAAATGCAAGAACCGCAAAAAGCGCAGCTGGAATTCCAAAGAGAATATGGAGTTTTTTAGGGTCATTTACGGCTGCCCCTATTCTTTTTGAAAGAGCATATTCAGAGATTGCATAGGATCGAACTGCACTTAAAACGTCACCAGGTCTTGCACCGCGGGGGCACAGGGTGGAACAGTCTCCACATTGGTGACAAAGCCAGATATCTCCGTTTTTAACAAGTCTGTCCTTTAATCCCCAGGATGCAGCCATCATCTCTTTTCTGGGAAAAGGCTTGTTATCTGGGGAAATGGGACATGCGACCGAGCATGTGGCGCATTGAAAACATTTTTTTAATGTATCCCCCCCAAGCCCGATAACCTGTTTGACAAAGTTGACATCGGGCTCGACAAGACACCTTTTAGTCATATCAATACCTCCTGTAATTTTAAAAAAACAATTGTTAAACCGTTTATTTAAAAAACATATTTAATGATTGAAGATCGAAAATTCAATCTTCAATCAATTTAAATCAAATACTTAAAATCCTTTGAATGGATTCGGGCCCAGGCCTTCAATTATTTCTGCAAATTCATTAATTATCTGGGGAAGCTTATCATAGTCATCTATTGCAACCTCATACTGGGTAACCCGCTCTTCTTCCAGAGCAAGACTCGATAATGCTTCACCTATCTTTTGCATCCTGACATCTGCAAGTTCACTCCCCTTGACAAAATGACACTGATAATCATCTCCATGCTTGCATCCCAGCAGAAAAACGCCGTCCATCCCCTGGGAAAGGGCATCTTTAATCCAGATAACATTTACTGAACCAAGGCATCTCACAGGAATAAATCTTACCTCGGCAGAGTAATTAAGTCTGTTCAAACCGGCAATATCAAGGGCAGGATAAGCATCATTTTCGCAAACCAGACAGAGGATTCTCATGGGGGGTTCGTCATAATCATCTTCAGATGGTACTCCAATGGCCTTTACCATGGATCCCACACTGTCAACATTATAGTCGGCAAAACCAATTATACGTTCAGGACAAGCTCCCATGCATGTTCCGCAACGCCTGCAGCGTGTAGGGTTAGGTTTAGGTGTCCCTTTTTCATCATCATCAAGGGCTCCAAAGGGGCATTCCTCTGTACATCTCTTGCACTGGGTGCATCTTTGAAAAAAGAAATCAGGAAAAGTCATATCACCAGATCTCGGGTGAACTGACACACCCCTGTTAACAGACTCAACACACTGAATCGCCTTTAACGCCGCACCCGATGCATCCTCGATGGATTCCTCCATGGTCATACCCCGGCGGATAGCACCAGCAGCATAAATACCTGTTCTTTGGGTCTCATAGGGGAAGCAGATAAAATTGGAATCTGCATAATCATCAAAAAGCGCATTATCCCTAAAACCTGGTCCCTGCCTGTAGGCAAGATTAATAACAGGATCATCAGCAGTTACAGGAACCATGCCGGAAGCAAGAACCACCATATCTGCCTTTATCTGGATCTCTTCTCCCAAAAGTGTATTGTCAGCCTCCACCAGAAGACTTCCGCCACCATTGGAAACATTTACGACTTCACCCTTGGTCAAAAATATTCCCTCAGTCTGCTGCAGCCCTTTGTAAAAATTTTCAGATAGCCCGGGGGTTCTCATATGCTGATAGATTACATAGGCTTTGCCGTCTTCATAATCTTCGCAAACATATTTAGCCTGTTTTAAAGCCACAAGACTTGTTACCGAACCTGTATATGAAAAATCAGAATCGTCATCACTCTTTCCTGGACTTTGAACAAACACAACAGATTTAGCCTCTTTACCGTCAGAAGGCCTTACTATTTTCCCTGCCTGTGCTATCTTCTCAAACTGTACATTTGTAACAACATCGGGAATTGTTCCATATCCGAGATGGGAAGCAACCCCTGATTCAAGCTCATCAGGTCTCCATCCAGCCGCAAGAATAACAGCTCCAAAGAGTTCTCCATCAGGATCAAGGGACAAAATATCCTCTTTGCCTTTGTTAAATTCCAGATAACGTTCCTGAAGCTTTTCAACATCGAGATCCTTACCATTTTCATCCACCTTCATATCATCAGGAAGTGGAAAGGGGACATCAAAAGCAACGGTCTCACCAGGTTTTTTTAAGGTTACGGTGAACTCACCAGGCTGGCCTGCTATACGGGCAACAAGAGTATCTGTTTTTACGGTAATGTTGGAATCATCCTCAACCTGTTTGATCATAGACCCTATAACAGGGGGAACCAGATCGTCATAGGGCTCGACAACAGGTATCTGTTTTCTGACTTTTGAAGCAAATCCCCCCAATGAGGACTCTTTTTCCACGATTGTAACTAAATAACCTGCAAGGGAAGCATCCAAAGCTGCAGAAATACCTGTGATCCCTCCACCTATAACAAGTATTTTTTTACTTATACTCTCCAAAAGAAAAGGCTCAGGCAGATCAATCTTTTCCACCTTGGCCATGCTCATCTTTAGATAATCTTCAGCCAGCATCTGCAAAGAATCAAAATGCTCTTCATCATCTTTCTGGTCTTCTGTTAAAGCAGGATATTCAGACCTTGGGTGCGTCCATACAACCTGCTCCCTTAAATTTACCCGATCAACAATGCATCCATCGAACTTGAAAATATCATAATTTATACGGCGTGAGCAGCCCGCTATTATAAGTGTATTCACACCATCATCAGAGATATCTTTCTTTATAAGGTCAACCCCTTCTTTTGAGCATAAAACCGGATGGGTTTTTACAGGAAAGCCTTCTTCTTCAGGCACTTCACATAACTCATCCATAATAAGGGCATCACCGATTCCGCAGCCTGTGCAAATAAATACACCATATTTTTTATCCATGGTTTATTCTACCTCCTCACCAGAGTTTGTATAGCCTTTAATGCCATGCCGGTTGCGTTCTGGTTAGACGAAACCACATCAGCAGGTTTGTTGGCACAACCTGCTCCAAAGATACCGCCTTTTTCAAAGTCGTTTATTATAAATCCGTCATCATTATATTTCAAATCAGCAGAAAGTTTTGCATCTTTAGCTGTGGGCTGCATTCCTGTTGCCAGAACAGCCATATCAGCAGTCTGATTTATTTTTTCACCGGTAATGGCATTTTCAGCTGTTACAGTAATATTCCCGGTTTCAGGATCTTCAAGAACCTCCGCAACCTTCCCTTTGATAAAAATTACATTTTTATCCTCTTTTATTTTTTTATAAAATTTTTCATACTTATAACCAGGAGTTCTCAAATCTATATAAAAGATATATATCTTTGCATCGGGATACTGCTCTCTGATATAAGTGGTATGCTTTAATGATGCCATGCAGCATATATATGAACAATATGGAAGGTGGTTCTCATCCCTGGAGCCTGCACATTGTACAAAAACAACACTTTCAGGCTCTTTCTGATCAGAGGGACGTAATATTTTTCCCCCTGTGGGACCGTTTGTTGATGCCATCCTTTCCAGCATCATGTTAGTTACTATATTTTTATATTTGCCGAATCCAAGGTTATCAATCTTGGCTGCATCGTAGGGCTCCCAGCCCGTTGCCCATACTATTGCCCCAACATTAAGATTAAGGGTCTTTTCCTCCATATCCAGATCTATGGCATTATATTTACAGGCATCTTTTGCCAGTTTTGCATCATCAGTCCCTATAATCTGTGAAGATATGATATATCTTGCAGGAAAAGCCATATTATTGGGGAGATAAGCCCCTTTTGTCTTGTCCATTCCAAAATTAAATTCATTTGAAATCTCGGCCTGGCAGGCAGAAGCACAATCTCCGCAACCTGTACAATTTTCATTGACATATCTTGGAGACAATTTTAGTGCAACATCATAATTTCCAGGGGAACCTTCCACATTTTCGACTTCAGCCTGTGTAAAAACTTTTATGTTAGGGTTATCCTTAATCCTCCTGAAATTGATTTCAAGCCCGCATGTTGGCGGACACAACTTGGGGAAATATTGTTTCAATTGTGCCACTCTTCCGCCAAGATAAGGACTTTTTTCCACAAGGAATACCTCATATCCCACTTCAGCGGCTTCAAGTGCAGTGGTAAGACCGCTTATTCCTCCTCCTACAACAAGAATACTTCCGCCGGCAGGAGCTGCTTTGTTATTTGTCATACTTTCCCTCCATGCGTTGATTATATTTTGAGATAATCAAATCTCAAATATCTAATATGTTTTAAACATCCGCTTAATTATAATACCTTGGAAGGTTACAAATTGCGTTTTTCGGTGAGCAATAAGCATAAAGAGCAGGCTGTGAAGGCTTGTAATAGCAAGAGCTATGCGAGCCTGAAACAACGTCAGCTATTGATGTTCAGGGCCATTGAAAAAATGTAACTTGTGGCTTTTCGAGGTATAACTAAACGGCACTCATTTTAAGTATCAAACTTTAGGGATCAGTTATAGTTTCAGCTAAAGAGATCTAACGGCCAAAGTCAGAACCAACCCAAATTTTACGTAACAATTACACTGGGCCATGGAAAAAATTAACAATTTTCACTATGGCAACAAATAAATAATTTGATTGTTAATAACTGCCAATTTGAAATCAATTAAAATTGACAGTTATTAACAATCAAAGAGCAGATAACAAAAACCTCCAGACACCTTTAAGATATCTGGAGGTATTGTTATTTTACTAATAAATAATCATTTGCAATTAATCAGAAATGATTTTTACATAGTCTTTCTTTTTTACATCCCAGGTTTGTGCTTTGGGATCATACTTGGAATTTACAAAACAGAACCAGTTTTCATCATCCTGTCCTGGAAAATCTGACTGATAATAGAATCCTGGATAACGTGTCTCTTTACGGAACTGAATATGACGCAGATGAGCCTCTACAGTCCAGATACGATGAAGAACTTCCCAGCATCTCATAAGCTCATGGAGATCACCGGCTGCAAGTTTTTCACAGTCTTCACGCATTGTTTGAAGAAGTTCCATAATTACTTCAAGGGATTTGTTGCTTGTCTGATAAAATGTTGCAGTACCTGCTCCATACTCATGGGTTGCCTTCATGAGACGCATGGCCATTCCATCAGGTTTAAGATAATTGGGATTTATATCTGTTGCTGTTGTAAGGTCGCAATTATCAAGGTATACACGAACAGGTTTATAAACCATGTCGACCAGCTCTTCTGTTGACTGGGACAAAACAGGAGTAAAATCTGCGTTATCACGGCAGTATCTGACCATACCTTTTGCAGTCATACGTCCTTCAGCATGGGAACCCGATGAAAATTTATGGCCGGAACAGCCCACACCATCACCAGCTGTAAAGAGTCCATCAACAGTTGTCATACGGTTGTAAATTTTTCCGTTGGCAGCTTTAATTTTGTATGATTCAGGAACCCAGTCAAGGTCAGGTCCTGATGTCCAGAGACCACAGCAGCCGGAATGTGAACCAAGAAGGTATGGTTCTGTGGGCATAATTTCAGAAGTCTTTTTTTCAGGTTCTGTATTAGTTGCGCACCACAGGTTTGCCTGGCCACATGTCATGTCAAGGAAGTCTTCCCATGCTTCTGATTCAAGATGCTTGAGTTCTTTCTTGCTCATGGTTTTACCAAGTTCTGCCAGGGCAGTAACTGTATCCATTGTGATGGGACCACGCCCTTCTTTCATTTCAAAAAGCATGAGATGATTTCTAAGGCAGGTTGGTGTAATAGCTGCAGTTCCATAAGGAGCATATTTTTCCAGCTCTGCTGCTGCTGCATCACTTGCTGCATAAGGTTCGCCAAGACCGTTTAATGTTTTTGCCTTAAACAGAAGGAACCATGCACCCACAGGTCCGTAACCATCTTTAAAACGGGCAGGGGTGAAACGGTTTTCCATCATTGAAAGTTCTGCACCCACTTTCATGCACATTGTGTATGTGGAGCCGGCGTTCCATACAGGATACCATGCACGGCCTTTACCCTCGCCAACACTTCTTGGCTGGTAAATATTTACTGCGCCACCACATGCAACCATCATTGTTTTACATTTTATGATATAAACTTTATTTTCACGGACAGAAACACCAACTGCCCCTGCAATCTGATTCTCTTTATTGGCATCAAGGAGAAGTTCAACTATAAAAATACGTTCCAGAATATTATCTTCCCCAAGGGCAAGTTTTGCAGCTTCTGCAACGATTCTTTTATAGGATTCACCATTGATCATGATCTGCCATTTACCTGTTCTAACAGGTTTTGCGCCACTTTTCAATGTTCCCTGTTTCAGGCCTTTTTTACCATCAAGGTTTTTCCCGTCATCTGTTTTTTTCCAGACAGGAAGTCCCCATTCTTCAAACAGATGAACAGAATCATCAACATGGTTACCAAGGTCAAAGATCAAGTCTTCACGAACAATACCCATAAGGTCGTTTCTGACCATACGGACATAATCTTCAGGTGAATTATCACCAATATAAGTATTAATGGCTGAAAGACCCTGGGCGACTGCACCACTTCTATCCATTGAGGCTTTGTCACAAAGAAGTATTTTAGTATCGTCACTGGCCCATTTTTTTATTTCAAATGCAGTTCCGCAAGCTGCCATACCACCGCCGACGATGAGAATATCAACTTCTTTCTCCACGACTTCGGGATCTCTTACAGCTTTGAGTTCGCCCTTGGGTTTATTCGGTAATGCCATATTATATCCTCCTTAAAAAATATATATACATAACTCTTATAATTTTATTTTTTAGATATTTTTGCTTTTAAAAAAAATTTCCTAAGCAAGTTCTGTTGGAACTTTTAATGTTGTGCCGTCGACCTCTTCAGTTGAAAGAAGCTCACTGTCAAGATCTTTACCTTTTAATTCAGGATAAGCGTTAGCTGCCCCTTCAGGAGTTGTACGAATGGGGAACTTAAAACGTTTTATAAGGCCATTTCTGAATTTGCAGGTCCACATAACATCTTCTGTTCCAAGCATGGGCATAATACTACTTCCCAAAGGTACGAAATCTGAATAACCCCTTACTTCAATAGCCTGGGTCGGACAGATTTTTACGCATGAAAAACATTCCCAGCACTGATCCGGTTCCTGGTTATAAGCTTTCATTTCATTTGGTTCCAGAACCATCAGGTCGTTTGGACAGATATACATGCAAGCTGTTTTGTCGCCACCCTTACAGCCATCACATTTTTCTTGAAGTACATAACTCGGCATTTATTAAGTCTCCTGTTTTTAAATTTAATACTATGTTGAGATATTACCAAGTATAAATTGCCACCTGATCGATTGTTCAATAATCTTGTTTTTCAGGCCATGAAATTAATCGACAATTTATAACGATCAAATTGTACTGCTAAATACAATTAGCTTAAGTACGCACCTCCTTCTTTTTTATTTTTTATATGTATCATGCAGACAGTGCTAACAGCAAAGTCGTATTATCAAATAAAAAAACGCAATCTGAAAAATATGAAGCCAAACTATAATTTGGCTAAAATTTTGTCAAGAACTTTTAGCACCAAAATAGAGTAATTATATTAAAAAATTCCGGAAAATTCAAAAGCGGCCTAAACCTTCAGATTATTGAGTTGTTTTTGAGTTTTTAAAGTAACTGTTTACAGATACTCTTTATGCATATCAGCTGAATAGTTATTTTTTAAATTTTTCTTTTAAAAAAAATAATCGTTCCTTTGATTTTGTAAAACCCTGTTCCGCTGCCATACTAAACCATTTAAAAGCATCTTCTAAATTTTTTGCAACACCTTCACCATTTTCATACAAAATACCCAGATTGTGCTGGGCTGCTGCATGTCCTCCTGATGCTGCCAGTCTGTACCATATAGCGGCTTCTTCATTGTTTTCGGGGACCCCCAGTCCAAAATCGTAGATTACCCCTATATTCATTTGGCCCGGGTGAAACCCCTGTCTGGCAGATTTTAGAAAATAGGCTGCAGCCTCCCCAGAATTCTGTTTTACCCCTATTCCTTTAGAGTAAGCCGTTCCAAGTCTATTTTGTGCATCGGGGTTCCCCTGATCTGCAGATTTTTGGAGCCAGGTTATCCCATTTTCAGAATCCTGATGGAAAATATCCCCGGTAAAATAAAGCCACCCTAATTTCAGCTGGGCATCAGAATCTCCGTTTTGTGCGTCATAAAGGAGTCGTGCTGTTGCATCATCAGTCTTTTTTTCAACTGCATCAGAAGGTTTGTCCTCCATGGGAGAAAGCCTGATTTTTTGACCAACTTCCAGAGTATAAGGGGGGATAATTTTGTTTAATTTTCCAAGTTCATCAACTGTTTTCCCAGATTTTTTTGCTATACGGTAAAGGGTATCATTTTTTTAAACCAGATAAAAATCGCCGCCAGCTATGGACAAATTTACAGCAAATAAAAATAAAAAAAAGAGAGTTATTACGCATTTTTTAATTGCATCTTGATTAAAAATACCTAATACCATATTATCTGTCCCATATATTTCATGTCTGAATGAAAGCTATTTTTTTGTAACTATTCAGCTAATATGTACGGCAACAGGTATAATCAGATCATACCTGCTGCGTTGCTTAAATCAGCGACGCTGAATAGTTACATTTTTTCTTTGGGCACTATTTTAATTTAACCCAATATAACATAGGCAAAATACTTCTGGAGACAATTTATAAATGACTGCTACTTTAATTCTCCCTGGCTCTTTAAGCAAATGGCTTAACGGCAAAACCGAAGCCCAATGCCAGGGGCAGACTGTTAACGAATGTATTGACCATCTGGAAAGGGAATATCCAGGTTTAAAAAACAAAGTTATAAATGGAAATGGAGATTTAAATAGCGATATATTTATATTTATTAACGGGGATAATATCCAGAGCCTGGAACAGCTGGCCACCAAAATAAAAGATGGTGATGAAATAGGAATTATCCCATTTGCAGCGGGTGGATAAGCCATATTTTTTTATGGGTATCAGGTAACAGCCTGTTCAAGAAAAATTTTTTTCTTAAGGATCATATTGGCTGTTTTTTCAAACTGGGATGTTATGTCCGATACAAAAAATATCTCATCTCCTTTTTTATCCATTTTATTATCCAGCCCGGGATGCGCTGCTAAAAATTGTTTAACCTCTTGTGCAACCGCAAGGGAAGAATCTATAATATTTACCCGTTTTCCCATTTTTCTTTGTATGATTTTTTTCAGAATCGGATAGTGCGTACAGCCGAGTATCAAGGTATCGATCTGCCTGACTTTTAAGGGATGAAGATATTTTTTAACTATCATCCTGGTTTCCGGCTTGTTAAACCACCCTTCCTCCACCAAAGGGACCAGCAAGGGGCATGGATATGAATAAACCTTTGCCTGGGGGCTGTTTTTTTTTATTTTTTTTTCATAAACAGAACTGTTAATGGTAGCTCTTGTCCCTATGACGCCGATATGATTATTTTTGGTTTTTTCAATGGAAAGATCAACAGCATGACTGATAACCTCAAAAACAGGAATGTCATACCTTTTTTTAACATTTTCAAAAGCAACGCTGGATGCTGTATTGCACGCCATTATAAGGATTTGTGCACCTTTATTCACGAGAAAATCAGCGGCCTTAAGCGTATACTTCACCACTGTTTCGTGGCTCTTTGTTCCATAGGGCGTACGGGCAGTATCACCGAAATAGATTATACTGTAATCTGGAATTTGTTGAATGATCGATTTTGCAACAGTGAGACCCCCTACCCCGGAATCGAATATTCCAATCATTTTTACAGGTCAGCTCCGGATATTTTTTTTCTGGCCAGGTTAGTTATAACACTGGCGGGAATGTCTGTCCGCATGCCCGGGCAGACAGACGCCATTATGTACCAGTTTGACACATCAAGAAGTATGCTCTCAATAAAAGGCCATGCCCTGCACATATACGGTTTTACATGGTGAATAGTACATAAATCATTCCAGAAAATACAATAGCCGTCTTTTTTCTGGGCAAGTACAGGTTTCCCCCCTGACATCTGACAATATTTTTCAACAAAACTATCAGGATCAGCATCAATATACCTGGAAATTGCCTCTATATCTTCAGGGGTTACATATGTCCCCCCAAAGCCCCTGCAGCAATCTCCGCATTTTTTACATTCGAATATTTCCGGTTCTTTTACATTATTCATAAATTGTATGTCTTGTATCCATTGCCCTTTTTAAAGTAACCTGATCAATAAACTTTAAATCGCCCCCCATGGGGACACCAGAGGCAATCCTTGTCACTTTCACAGAAAATTGCCCAAGAAGTTCTGCCAGGTATGACGCAGTGGCCTCCCCTTCAAGATTGGTACTTGTTGCAACCACAACTTCTTTAATTTCACCCTTATCAATACGTCCCATCAACTCCTTGATTCGAATATCACCAGGGCCTATTCCGGAAATTGGTGATAATGCACCAGAAAGTATATGATAGAGTCCCCTAAACGAAGCTGATTTTTCAATGGCAACCATATCTGCAAGCTGTTCCACAACACAGACTAAAGAAGAATCCCTTGATCGATTTTTGCAGATATCACAAACTTCGCCATCACTTAAGGCAAAACATATGGAACAGAGCCCTGTTTTTGTTTTTGCATCAAGAATGCTGCTGGAAAGTTCCTCTGCTTCTGCCTCAGGAACAGATAAAATATGCATGGCCAAACGCTCTGCCGTTTTTTCTCCTATCCCTGGAAGCCTGGTAATATTTTTAATCAAATTAATAACAGATAAGGGATAATAATTCATTCTTAAGTCAACCCTGGAATATTAAGACCACCTGCAAGCTTACCCATCTGCGAAGAGACCATCTCTCTGGATTTGTCCAGCGCATCGTTTACTGCTGCGAGGATTAAATCCTGAAGCATCTCAGTATCTTCCGGATCAACAACCTCCTGTTCTATGGTGATGGATACTATCTCCTGTTTTCCGTTTGCCACGACCTTAACCATACCTCCGCCGGATGTTGTGTCAACAACCTTTTCAGCAAGCTCTTCCTGCATCTTCATCATCTTGGCCTGAAGCTTCTGGGCCTGCTTCATCATATTCCCCATACCTTTCATTTGAAAAACTACCTCCTGTCACTTTTTTTATTTTTAACGTGTGTATATCTATAGTTAGAGATTCACAAGTTTTACGTCCACAATATTCCCGTTAAAAATTTCCATGGCATCTAACACCAACGGATTTTTCAGGGCTTCCTGTTTTAAAAGGTTATCCTGATCTGTTTTTAAATTCTTTGGTTCCTCTGTAATCTCTTTTCCGCTTATTACAATATTAATTTTTTTATTAAAAAGGTCCTGCCATGCTTTTTGTATTATGGCAATATTCTTTTCACGGGTAACTCTTCCCAACTGGTGTTTACTGCCGGACACTTCGATTTCAGCAGCATTATCTGTGAGTTTTTTGATACTCGATTTTATTAGAATAGGCTTAAGAAATGGATGCTTTTTTGAAATAATATCACAAACTTTTTTCCACGCGCAAGGGGGATCATCAGCAGGGGTTAAAACTGTTTTGCCGGATTTTGGCAGATCCCCATCACCCGCTGCATCTGTTTTCCGGGTCTGCTGCAGATCGCTATCAGATGATACTGACCCATTATGGCTTTGCCTGGAATCATGTTTTTTTTCTTTATTAATTAAAACAGGGGAACTCTTTTTATTATCATTCCCCTTTTTCGTTAAAGTATAATTTTTTTTTTCAGATTCATGGTCGACCTGATAGTCGATCTGGCCTTTTAACTGATCAAGTTTTTTTATAAACAGATCAATGGGGAGCACCGGCTTCATACTCAGGAGCCTGACAAAGATCATTTCAATGGCTAATTTGGGATCATCTGAATATTTTATCAGAGAATCTTCTTTGAAAAGTATATCAAAGATCTGATTGATCAAAACTGATGATACATCTTTGATCTGATCGTTTATTGAATCAATCTCATGATCCGGCAGATCAACCAGACCCTTGGTCTGCTTTGCAACCTTGATAATAAGAATATTTCTGAAATGGAGGGTTAAATCCTTATAAAACTTTCTTATATCATGCCCTGTATAATATATTTCATCCAAAATCTCAAGCAGAGCAGAGATATTACCATCAAAAAGAGCCGCTGAAGTATTAAAAATAATCTTTCGGTCGACAATCCCTAAAATATCAGCAACATCTTTCTGCTCAGCACCCTCCAGGGAACATACCATAACCTGATCCAGAAGGCTTAAAGCATCCCTCATGCAGCCCCCTGCTTCACGGGCTATAATATCCAGGCTGTTGGGTGAAATATTAAACCCCTCCCTGGCACAAAGGTTGACCATATGTTCAACAATCGATTTAATGCCTATACGTCTAAAATCATGGCGCTGGCATCTGGAAAGAACAGTTGCAGGAATTTTATGGGGCTCAGTGGTGGCAAGAATGAACATAACATGGGAAGGAGGTTCCTCCAGAGTTTTTAAAAGGGCATTAAAAGCTGCTGTGGAAAGCATGTGAACTTCATCAATGATATAGATTTTAAAGCGGCTGTGGGCAGGAAGATATTTTACATTTTCACACAGTTCTCTTACCTGATCAACACTATTATTCGATGCTCCGTCTATTTCAAAAAAATCTATTCCACTCCCTGTGGTAATTTCCCTGCATATTTTGCACTGATTGCATGGAGCAGGGGTGGGACCGTCCTCACAGTTCATGGCCTTTGCCAAAATGCGAGCCACGGTTGTTTTACCTGTTCCCCTGGGTCCTGAAAACAATACAGCATGGTGCATACGCTTCGACAAAATAGCATTTGCCAAAGTACGGGTAATATGATCCTGCTTTACAACCTGCTCAAATATTTGGGGACGGTACTTACGTGCAAGAACAAGATAGGACATACATATCAAACCTGTATTGGCGGAGAGAGAGGGATTCGAACCCTCGGTACTGCTATAAACAGCACACACGATTTCCAGTCGTGCTCCTTCAGCCAGCTCGGACATCTCTCCGTTACAAAATGAAAAAAATATTTGTGTTAAAAATTTACTAAAAAACAGCTTTGCCAGACTAAGGT